>JAUVQZ010000236.1 GCA_030597865.1 Pseudomonadota bacterium
ACTTGAGTCTCATATTTCGTAATTTATGAGAGACAAGATGGTTTGGTGTGAAGGAATTAACCACAAGGCGACTTGAGTCTCATATTTCGTAATTTATGAGAGACAATCGGAGGTGGTTAGGGATTAGCGGTAGTCATCAAGAGAGGCCACCTTTTCAAAGTGTTTCTCTTGTTTGGGAGGGGCATCTGCCGCCTCATATATAACCTGGCAAATTTTTGTCTCAGCCTGGAAATAGCGCTCAAATGCCTTGCTGGTGTCATGGCCTGTGCCGTGATCCTTGATCTCTTCCGCACTAAATTTCTGGCTAAGTGCTGTGACGCTACTATGGCGGGTTCCTCCATAGAGGTCTATGCCTTTGATTCCCAAATTGTCACAAGCCTTGATCCACCATTTGTAGTTTTATGTCAGCATCAATCAGAGGGACAACCTTGGCATGTTTCTCCTCCAAGGCGGCACCCTAAGCCTGTCTAGAGGAGCGCTGCCCTGAGCTTGTCTAGAAGGGCGCTGCCCTGAGCCTGTCGAAGGGTAAAATCATTCAGCCCCCCAATATCCCTTTATACTGGCTGAGGTTCGCTGGTAATCATATATCGTTATGAGGTCTTAAGGTGGAAATAGCCATAGTCGGAGGGGGAGCTTCCGGTTTCTTTGCAGCAATTACCGTAAAGGAGAATTATCCGGACGCCAGGGTGGTCATCTTTGAAAAATCAAAAAAACTCCTGGCCAAGGTGAAGGTGTCGGGGGGGGGCAGGTGTAATGTCACCAACGGTTGCCCATCCATAAAGGAACTGTCTCAAGCCTACCCCCGGGGCGGCAAGGCCTTAAAAAAGGCCTTCCGAATCTTCAATAATCACCATGCCATACAGTGGTTTGAGTCGCGGGGGGTTCCCTTGATAATTCAGGCTGACAATTGTGTTTTTCCGGTATCTCAAGATTCACAAAGCATCATCGATTGTTTTCTGGCGCACACGAAAAGATTGAAGGTGAAAATTGAAGTGGGGCGTGGGGTAAAGGCCATTAGGCGGGTGGCTGACCGGTTAAAATTGGACTTTACCGGCGGAGAAGCGCCATCGAGAATATTTGACAAGGTAATTGTGGCAACGGGCGGCTCTCCGCAACGAAAGGGCTTGGTGTGGCTTGAAAAATTAGGTCATAAGATCGAAGATCCGGTGCCCTCCTTATTCACCTTCAGTATGCCGACTGAATCCATTACCAGGCTCAAGGGAATCGTGGTGGAAAAGACCTTGGTGAGCATCCAGGGAACAAAGATTAAGGCCCAGGGTCCCCTGCTCATTACCCATTGGGGAATGAGCGGCCCGGCCATCTTAAAACTCTCCTCCTTTGGGGCGCGGTTATGGAGTGAAAGAGGCTATGGCTTTAAGATCCAGGTGAATTGGGCCAATGAGCAGAACAACGATACTGTTTTGGATACCCTGCGCTCCCTTGTTAAGGATCATGCGCAAAAAAAATTGGCAAACATCAGGCCCTATTATTTGCCGGAAAGATTATGGCGTTATTTACTGCAGAAAAATGACCTGCCCGCAGAGAAAAAATGGGCAGAGCTCGGCAGGAAGGGGCTGAATAAATTGGTGAGGGTGTTGACCAATGACGTCTATGCCGTGCAGGGAAAGACATCATTCAGGGAGGAGTTTGTGACCTGTGGCGGGGTGAGTCTGGAAAGTGTCGATTTTAACACCATGCAAAGCAAGGTGTGTAAAAACCTCTATTTTACCGGCGAATTGCTGGACATTGACGGCATTACCGGGGGCTATAATTTTCAGGCTGCCTGGACAACCGGATTCATCGCAGGCAGGTTGAATTAAGCCGATGGTGGCATATTGACCCTGGTTGACGCCCAGGGCCCGCTTTATGCCTGATGCGCCTTTTGGCAATCTAACGTACATAATCTACAAGGGGAAAAATGAAAAACTACCTTGGTCTGTTGATCTTTGCCGTCTCTGTATTGATTGGGTGCACGCCTGCCATCACAACCGATATGCTCCCTTTGGCTGAGAGCCTTCAGCCGCAAACCGCAGCCGAGATGGAGGAGTTCAGTCAGGGCCGCAGCTCTTTTCTTCGACAATGTGCTGGATGCCATTATCATATTTGGCCTTCACAATATACGCCCCGGCAATGGAAACTTACCCTGAAGGAACATATTGGCAGAACCCATCTCAACAGGGTTGAGTACCAGAAACTCAGAGATTATATCGTCCGGGGAAGTGAGCTGAGTCATGGCAAATGACCTGCTGCCAGCCCTCCTGCCATGGCGGCAGGCTGGCATTATTACCCAGGTGGTCTTCTTGGCTGGTCATCAGTTTGTGGGGCTGTTGGCTGGCCATCTCTAGGTGATGGCGCTGATTTCACCCTGGTAGATTACAGGCTCAATACCGAGTTTGCGCAGCTCGCGGGCCGGGGTAGTGCCGATCTTCACCACATAGACGCGCTGGCAGCCGCTAAGGGCCGTACTCACCCGCTCAAAGGCGGAAAGGGCAAAGGGGTGATCCTTCTGGTCTCCGCTTGAGTAGGGTTCCATCACCACCTTGCCCTCCTGGTTCAGCTCTCCCCCTTCCAGGCTGAATATGTAAAACTCCGAGGCCGTGCCGAAATGCTCGTTGACCTCAATACCATCTGTTGATGCGCAGGCTATCTTCATAGTTTTTTTCCTCTCTTATTTAATGTCAACCGCACCCCGTCCCCGTTCCCTGGCAGCCGCCCTCGCTACAGCTCTTCTGGGCCCGTCTTTGCAGGGTATTAACGCCCTGACCGCTGTAGACCGCCTTCAGGCCCGCCTCAATAAAACCGGACATGGTCATTGGCTTGATCCCTGCGGCGCTGAAGATCTGGCGTGGCGATTCGCCCATGTCGCTGACCAGCACGGCCCGGCAGTCGTGGAGCAGTCGGGTCAGGGCCTGCCAGCGGCCAATACCACCGCCGGGTAGCGGCGCTGGTCGTTCTTCCACCAGCCTAAAACCGTCCCCCTCCTGTTCATAGATCAAGAATTTAATGGTCTCGCCGAGGTGCTGGTTGACCAGCATGCCCTCCAGGCTTGATACGGCCACATGGGGCCGCGGTTTGTTGGTGGCAGCCGGCATGGTGGCGCAGGCATTCAGGCAACTGGCCATCTCAGTGGAGCGGTCCTTGCCCAGGAGGCCCACGGCATCGGCCCGGCAGCGTTTGCAGTGGCGCATCTGGGGTAGATGCCTTTCGCATTTATTGCGCAGGCTATGCATGGTGGGCTTGTCTGGTTCGCCAAGATCGGCAAAGGGGGTGTCAACATTGGGCAGCATGGCCATGCAGTTAAAGAGATCCACACCCATGTCTGCCATGGCCTTTGCGGTCTCTTCGGCATGGTGGTCATTGACGCCGGGGATGGTGATGAAATTCACCTTCACCGTCACGTCCCGGCTTTTGAGCTTCTCAATGGCTTTTATCTGACGGGCCAGCAGCAGTTCAGCACCCTGGATGTCGCGGTAGATGATATTGCCGTCCCGGACAAAGGTGTAGATGTTCTTGGTGATTCTTGGATCAATACCGTTCACCGTCACGGTCACATGGGAGACGCCGATATCCGCCACTTCGTCGACATGGGGGGCAAGGCCCAGGCCGTTGCTGGACAGACAGAGGATGAGATCCGGATATGTGCGGCGCAGGAGCTGCATGGCGGTCAGGGTTTCATCGGCATTGGCAAAGGGGTCGCCTGGGCCGGCAATACCAGCCACAGAGATGCGCGGCTCAGCAATGAGAACCTTCTCCATGTAGGCCAAGGCCTGCT
>JAUVQZ010000028.1 GCA_030597865.1 Pseudomonadota bacterium
GCCATCAAGGAGATCGACATCGCCTCCCTGCTCATGGTCAACCGTCTCTTCAACCAGGCCTGCCGTCTGCAGATATTTGCCCTCAAAGACCTGCTTCTCAGCCCAGAACAGATCCACGATTTTGACCATGCCCTGGAGATGAAGTCATTCCTTGATGAGGAAGAGGCAAGGGAGGGCGGAAATAATGGCTGAGACAACCATGATCGACGGTATACCGCTTGACTACCGGGGCGACTGCTGAATAAGGCTTTACGGACGTAAGGTTACGTCTGCGTAAGATCCCTTCCGGAACCAGTTTCAGCTTCATCTGCGGCCAGGACATTGCCGCTAAGATGGACAGGGTCATCACCCTTAACGATGGCCGGACCATCTCCAAGGAGGACAGGGGCGCTGACACCATCTTTATGGTGGAAAAGAACTGAGCACTGGGATGAAATGGCGCGACACGAGCTTCAGGCCTAGCCGTTAAACATGTAGAGGCCTGTGGGCATTGGTGACGCATGCGGCGTTTCTGGTTTACAGTTGACAGCTAACAATTAACTGTTTACGGTGCGAAGCAGTTATGATGCCGGGATCCTTGAAGTCTTCGCCTATCTTCCTTGAGGCATCTTCATAGAAAACATCCACAAACTGTTAACCGTCAGAATCGAAGCACCGACAAGAAACGCACTCAAACACAAACAATGAACTGGAGACGACGTAATGAAAAAAGCTATTTTCACCTGTTTTGCCCTGGTAACCATGTTGGCTGCCTTTGCCGTCAACAGCAATGCGACAACACCGGATGAACTTGCCCAACAAGCCGCCATCAAGGCAAAGCAAGGCGCCCCCATTACCCCAGAACAAATTATTACCCGGGTTGAAAAGGCTGCCGCCCTTGTAAAGGCTGAAGGCAAAGATGCCATGAATAAATTCAGGGGAAATAGCGAATTTACCGGCAACGGAACCTATGTCTGGATTCACAATCTGAGCGGGGTCATGATTATGCACCCCATGAAAAACAAACTCGACGGCAAGCAGATTATTGGCATCAAGGATCCCAACGGCAAGCGTCTTTTCAGTGCCATGAACAGCCTTTCCAAAAAAAGCGGGGGGGGTTGGGTCGACTATATGTGGGCCAAACCCGGATCCAATAAACCCGTGCCCAAGATATCCTATGTCAAACTGGTTGAGACCGATGATGATGCTTATGTTGTGGGATGTGGCATCTACAGCGACAGGGCAACGGCAGACAAGCTGCTGGCCACTAATCTATAGATCAATCTGCCCCTTGTAACCCCAAGGCAACAAGGTTCCCGGCCCATTAGGCCTTAGTGGAATGGGAACCTTTATGGGCAGCGCCTCCATTCCAAACCTCACCGATCATACTCGGCAAACATCCCATTCCAATCTAACAACTCCCCTAGGGAAACGGTTTCCGGTGCCAGAATATGCATTTAAACAGATTAAGCTTACGCTTAAAATTATTTAGTTTTTCGGCAGCATCAATTGCCCTGCTCGTCCTGATCACAATACTTGCCCAAAGTTACTACTCCAAAATTTCCCAGGCCAACTTGCTCAAGGAAGAAGTCTCTGACATGTCAGCCATGGTGTTGCGCGCAAAAATCACAGAAAAAACATACCAACAGTTTCGCACCGATACGTTAAAGAATCAATTTAACCAGGGCATCAAAGAGGTTGGCTCAGCTTTCAGCAATTTCCAGCATGATATCTTTGAAGACGGCGAAAACAAACAGCATATTGGCAAGATTTCTCAAAACATAAACGCCTACCAGAACCTCTTTGAACAGACCACCATAAACTATACGAACCATACAGCCATAAAAGAAAAAATGGCTGTACCCCATGCTACTTCCGAAAATCTGCTCAACGAAATCCTCAGAAGTTTGGAATCAGAGCAGGCTGAACTTCAGATGATGGGAGAGGATCTTTCTCCTCAAAAACTCGAACTACTCAATATTACCCGGGATTGCAAAATCACCATTTTGAAGCTCTCATCCATCCAAAATCGTTTTCTCGACATGGGCGATGTGAAGATGTTTGAGGAATATATTGCCAACAAGGAGAAAAACATTTCGGTTGGCGGCTGTTTTTCAGACCTGAAAGAGTTTTCACTTAATATTGACAACCAGGATTTTGTTCGGGCATCAGAGGAGATAATCTCCCACCTCGACCAAGCGGTTGCATATATGAGCCAGTCAAACGATTTTTTCAGCGAATATGACATCATAATCCCCAAACTCGATGAGGTTGGGGACGAAATTCTTGTTACCAGCAGCATAATATCAAAAACAGTTGCTGAGTATGCAGATGGAATAAAAACACAGGCCAGCATAATTCTGCTTAGCATTATAGGTGGTGGCGTAGCTCTTTTTATGATCCTGTCCGTTTTTATTGTGAACTCCATTGTCAGGCCTGTTTCATCTGTTGTTGACGGCCTTAAAAACGCCTCTGACATGGTGAGTCAGGCCTCCAGCCAGGTCTCGGCCAGTAGCCAAACCGTTGCCAGCGGTGCGAGCGAACAATCCTCAAGCATCGATCAGATATCCGCAAGTCTTGAAGAAATGGCCAGCATGACCCGCCAAGATGCCGATAATGCCACCCAGGCAAATTCTATGGCCAAAGAAACGTTGGGTACTGCCGGCCAGGGCGCCCAGGCCATGAAGAAAATGAGCGAAGCCATTGAAAAAATTAAAATTTCCGGCGATGAAACGGCAAAAATCATTAAAACAATCGATGAAATCGCCTTCCAGACAAACCTCCTGGCCCTCAATGCCGCCGTGGAGGCTGCCCGGGCCGGTGAGGCAGGGGCCGGGTTTGCTGTTGTTGCCGAAGAGGTAAGAAATCTTGCCCAGCGCAGCGCAGCGGCAGCAAAAGACACCTCTGTACTGATTGAGGAATCCCAGGGCAACTCAGAACACGGAGTGAGGGTTTCCCAAGAGGTGGATGACCACCTGTCCCAGATAGTAGAACAGGTAGGCAAGGTTACCAATCTTATCTCAGAGGTAAACACTGCCACGGTTGAGCAGAGTCAGGGTATTGAACAAATCAATAACGAAATAGTGCAGCTGGACTCGGTGACAAAATCAAACTCCTCCAATGCCGAGGAATCAGCATCGGCCGGAATCGAACTTTCTACCCAGGCCAACACCCTGGAGGATATGGTCAGCTCACTGACAGCTGTGGTCGATGGCAGGACTGCCTCCACGACACATTTTATTCAGCACCAGCAAGATGAAGAGGGGCAAGGCCAGGGTGATCAAAACCTTCACCAAGGGAACACCCTGTTGAGATAATCACCCTTGACTGTCCAGCATGTGAACAAAAAATCTCATTATTCAGGCTGGTGCCGTGTAAACCCTTAATCTTCACACCTGTGTCACTCTTCAGGTTGTTAGCGGTTTAGGGCTATTAGGGGGTGCCAGACACAGGCTCCATGCATTCCTAATAGCCTAAACCGCTGAACGCCTATCCAAAGATTTCCACATAGCACTGGCCCTATGCCTGTTCCTCTGCCGTATTCCCATCTTCCAGACTAAAAAAACGCCGGATATCCTCGAAGATCAGGTAGAGGGCCGGGATGATGACCAGGGCGATCACCGTGCCAAAGAGGATGCCAAAGGCCAGACTGATGGCCATGGGGATCAGAAACTGGGCCTGGGTGCTGGTCTCCAGGATGATGGGCCCCAGGCCGAAGAAGGTGGTGAGCGAGGTAAGGAGGATGGGCCGGAACCGCCGCTGGGCCGAGGCCAATATGGCCTCACGCAGGGCAATGCCGCGGCCCCGGAGCTGATTAATATAATCGATGAGCAGCAGGGAGTCGTTGACCACCACGCCGGCCAGGGCGACAATGCCGAACATGGACATAATGGCGATATTATAACCCAGGATGAAATGGCCCCAGACCGCGCCCACCACGCCAAAGGGTATGGCGACCATGATCAGCAGGGGCTGCACGTAACTGCGCAGCGGTATGGCCAGCAGGGCGTAAATCACCATGATCGATATGATAAAGCCCCGCTTCATACTGTCCAGGGAGTCCTTACGCTCCTTGCTTTCCCCCTCCAGGTCAATGGTCAGGCCCGGATAATCCTCCTGGACCTCCGTTAATATGCCCCCCCTTAGATCGTCGATGATCTCTTCGGCGTTGGCCACCTTACTATCCACCGAGCCGGTGAGGTTGGTCACCCTCTTGCGGTCACTGCGGTTAATCTGGCTAAAGCCCTTTGATTCGATGACCTCGGCGGCCTGATAGAGGGGGATCTCGTTGCCGGCCGGGGTACGGATCCGCAGATTCTCAAGATTCCAGAGATGCTGCCGTTCCCCCTCTGGATAGCGGACCATGACCTTGACCTCATCCCGGCCCCGTTGCAAACGCAGGGCCTCGGCGCCATAAAAGGCGGCACGCAGCTGCCTGCCCAGATCCTCCTCGGTAACGCCCAGGGTCCGGGCGGCCGGTTTAAGCGTTATCTTCATCTCCTTCTTACCGCGGCTCAGACTGTTGGTGATGTCCCCCACCCCTGGATACTCCACCAGCACGGCCCGTACCCGTTCGGCCGCCTCTTCAAGGACCAGAAAATCATCATGACCCAGACGTATATCAATATTGGCCCCCATGTGGACCAGGTTATTGGCAAAGGTCAGGGCCTCCACCCCGGGAATATCGCCCACCAGCTGGCGCCAGTGCTTGGCAACCTCATTGGAGCCCACTGACCTGAACTCACTGGAGGTCAGGTTGAGAGAAAGCCTGGCCAGATGGGAGCCGCCATTGCCCACCGTGGAGTAGAGATGGCGAAGGATGGTTTCCTCGCCCTCTGGCAGGTTGGCGTCAAAATGGGCGATGGTCGTTTCCGCCTGTTTTTCAATAAACTGCTGGATCTCCCTGGTCTTGCCCACCGCGGCTCCAGGGGGCATCTCCAGGGAGACCTTGATGGTATCACTCTCCACCTTGGGCATGAAACGGAACTTGACAATGCCGCCGCCCACCATACCCATGGTGATGACCAGAGCGGCAATGGCCACACTCATGGTCAGGTAGCGATGGTTGAGACACCATGCCAAAAACCGGCCATAGGGCCCCTCAATAAAACCTTTCAACCAATGGCCAAAGCGCTGACGCAGCCGGTCCGGCCTCCTGAGCAGAAACCAGACCTCCTTCTTCTTCTGGGGCCGGGACAGATGGGATGGCAGGACAAAGAGACATTCCACCAGGGAAACAAGGAGGATGAGGATGACCACCTTGGGAATGGTGTTAATGAACTTGCCCATCATGCCGCTCACATAGAAGAGCGGCGTAAAGGCGGCAATTGAGGTGAGGATGGCAAAGACCACCGGCGTTGCCACCTGGGAGGCGCCCCGCACCGCCGCCTCGCCAAGGGGCAGCCCCTTGGCCCGGTGGGTATAGGTGTTTTCGCCCACGACAATGGCGTCATCAACCACGATGCCCAAGGCCATGATAAAGGCAAAGAGGGAGATCATATTGATGGAGGCGTCCACGGCGGGCATGAAGAGAAAGGCGCCGAAAAAGGAGATGGGGATGCCAAGCATGACCCAGAGGGCAAGCCTGACCTCCAAAAAAAGTCCTAAAATAAGGAGAACCAGGGCCAGCCCCATGACCCCGTTACCCACCAGTAGATCAATCCTGCTGACCAGGGCCTCGGAGCGGTCCTTCCACACCGCCAGTTGGACACTTTTGGGCAGGGCCTCGTTTTTTTCCGCCACATATTGATAGACGGTACGCGAGATATCCTTGGGTCTCTGCTCGCCGATCCGGTAAATCTCGATCATGGCCGCTGGTTTGCCATCAAAGAAGGCGGTCTCATCGGTTTCGGCAAAATCATCCCGGATAGTGGCAATGTCACTGAGCAGGACCTCGCTGCCATCCTCCTGATGGACGATGGCAATGGCGCCATATTCAGGGCCCAGGTAACGGCGCTCCTTGGTGCGGATAAGGACCTCGCCGCTGCCTGTCTTGATGGTGCCGCCGGGCAGGTCCAGGGAGGCCTGTCTGATCCGGCGGGAAACCTGGTCAAGGGTCAGGTTATAGCGGCGCAGGGCATGCTCGGAGATCTCAATGGAGATTTCATAGGGCCGGACCCCGGAGAGCTCGGCCTGGGTAATATTGGGCAGGGCCAGCAGATCATCCCTGATACTGTCGGCCATCTCACGTAGGCCCCGTTCAGGCAAGTCGCCATACACGGCCAGGGTAAGCACCTCTCTCTTACGCAGGACCTTACTGACCACCGCTCTCTCCGCATCTTCAGGAAAGGTGGAAATCCGGTCAACCTCGCCCTTGATATCCTGGAGGACCTGGTCCTGATCCTCACCGGGATAGAGCTCGGCCAGCACCCGGGCCAAACCCTCGGAGGCAGTGGAGCGCACCTCCTTGATGCCGTCGATACCGGTAAGATTCTCCTCGATTTTCAGGACAATCCCCTCTTCCACCTCTTCCGGTCCGGCGCCTGGATAGGCAACAACCACCTCAACAAAGTCCAGGGCTATATCAGGGAACACCTCCTGCTTGATCTTTAGACTGACCACCAGGCCACCGATGATAAAGACCAGCATCAGCAGATTGGCGGCAACATGGTTGCCGGCCATCCAGCGAATCGCGCCGTTCATGGCTTACCACCCTCGCCGCGCACCCTGACCACCAGACCATTGGCCGCCCCCCTCACCGCCGTTAAGACCAGGCGTTCACCGCCGGCCAGCCCCTTGCCGACCAGCACGGTCTCCTTTTCCTTGCGGCTCACCTCGATCCGGCGCAGGGCAAGTTCATTTTGATCAGTAACCAGCCAGACCTGATCTTTACCCTGGAGGGCCTTACGGGGAATCCGGGCCACCTGTGGCAGGGTGCGGCCCTGCACCTCCACCTGGACAAAACTGCCCATGGCCAGCTCGCGGCCATGACTGCTCTCCCTGTCGAGCAGATAGGGGTCGTCAATGTTGATAACCACATGAACCATCCGGGTTTTGCTGTCCACCTCGCCCAGGGAACGGTCGAGAAAACCCTGCCACCTATAGTTGGCCCCGCCCACGGCCATGGTGATAATGGCCGGGGAGCCGTGCTTGCCATTATTTTGACGGGGAATAATAAGCCAGGGCAGATCGGCAAGGGGGAGAGGCACCACGATTTCAGCACCATCCGTGCCCACAATATCCAAAACCATGGTGCCGGAACGCAGGTATTGGCCGACATCGACATGCTTGGCGCGGATAAAACAGTTAAAAGGCGCCCTGATCTTGGTGCGCCCCAGGTTGACCTCGGCCAGCTTCACCTTGGCTGATGCCGAGGCCACCTCTGCCTTGGCGCTGGCCAGCTGCGGCTCGTAAACCACCAGGGGCAACGGTTCGCCCTCCTGGTGGCGCAGCATCTGCCACTCGCGCCTGGCAATGACTGCCTTGCCCTGGATAAGGGCAAGATCTAAGCCGGCCTTGGCCAGATCGGCCCGGGCCTGCTCCAGGCCCAGCACATAGTCGGTCTCTTCAATCTCCAGGAGCAAATCGCCCTTATCAAAAAAGGCGCCCTGCACCAGGTTTGCCGCAATCCTCTCCACCACACCAGCTACCTGGGGGATGATCTCCACCTGCTGACGGGCCACCACTGTACCGGTGGCCCGGATCGTCACCGGCAGGTCAACGAGGCTGACGGTCATGGTTTCCACCATGGGCCCCTGGCTGATCGGGGAGATACGCTTGGGGGCCTTGCGGCTTTTAACCAGGGCCACGGCTATTGCCCCAGCAAGGACAATAATCAGGATGGGCAGAATGAATTTGATAATTGTTTTTCTCATGGCCTTACTCGACCGCCCGGTTAGGGCGGCCCTTATTGTTTTTTTGAGGACACCAAGGTGCTATTTTTTCTCGCCCACGGGAATACTATCGCAAGACGCTAGAAGTACGTTTGCCCATCTCTGAATCCATCCAGCTGCCACCCAGGGCCCGAGCAAGCTGGATACGGCTGGAAATGCGCTGACGTTGGGCGGCTATCAGGGCAATGCGGGCCGAGGCATCGCTGACCTGGGCGTTAAGCACGGGCAAAAAGTCATCCAGCCCCTGCTGATATCTCTCCAGGGCCAAGCGCAGGGTGGCGGCAGTGACATCCTGCCGCTCCACCAATAATTTCATATTGGCATCAATCCCCCGCTCTTGCACCAAGGCGTCTTCCACCTCCTGAAAGGCCGTGAGAACCGTGAGGCGGTAAGCGGCCGCCCGTTCATCAAAGAGGGCCCTCTTACGCTCCACCTCCTGCCGACGCCGGCCGCCATCCACCAAGGGCTGGGCCATATTGGCCAGCAGATTCCAAAAAACATTTGGCGATTGGAGCAGGGAGTTGAGTTCGTTGCCCTGGCCCCCATAATTGGCAGTGAGCTTGAAGCTGGGAAAACGATCGGCCACGGCTGCAGCCACCTGGGCATCTGCCGCCTGCAGGGCGAGGAAGGCGGCCTCAATATCGGGGCGATTGGTGATTAGGCTGGCAGGCAGGCCCCGGGCAAAGGAGAGCTGCAGGTCAGGCAGAACCGCCAGGCCGCCAATGTCGGTACCTGGCAGGGCCCCGAGCAGTATGGCGAGCCTGTTTTCAGCGGCCTGCTGCTCCGCCTCCAAAAGCGGCAAGCCGGCCTGGGAGCTGAGCAAGGTCTGGCGGGCCTGGTAGAGATCCAGGGAAGGGGCGACACCACGCTGGTAACGCCACTCCACCAGCTCAACGGTCCTGGCATGGGAGGCTATGATCTCCTGATTGAGGGCAAGGCGATCACGGAGTTCGACCACCTGATAATAGGCCTCGGCAAGCTGGGCTGCGAGGCTGATATAAAACGATTTGAGTTCATGGGCGGCAGCTCCCCGCTGCAGGGTGAATGAGCGCCGCCCCTGGGCCAGCTTGTGCCAGAGATCGAGCTCATAGCCGGCGGCCAGGGAGCCCTGATAACTGGCAACATCAGTGGTGGCTCCCACAAACCGGCTCCGGCCGCCGCCTCCTGTCACATCAAGGCTGGGCCACAGAGAGGAATACTCTTTACGTTCCAGGGCCTCTGCCTGCCTGAGGCGGGCCCAGGCCATCTCCAGATCGAGATTTTCGGCAAATCCCCGGGCAATGATGGCATTAAGCCGGGGGTCATTAAAGCTCAACCACCACCTTTCATGATCCGCCAGGGGCATCTTCTGGCCAGGGACCAAGGAGCTGTACTGTTCTGGAAGAGCAGCAAAGGGCGTGGCCTGCGGATCGTGGAGGGTGCATCCCGCCCCGAGCAAGACGATGAGAATTACCAGAAGATTTGCCCTCATCCCTCCATCCCCTTGACAATAAAGTTTGTCAGCATCTCGATCACCTCATCAATACTCTTGCCCTTATCCACACCACCGAGGAGCCCCCCCTGACCCTGAAAGATCAAGGTGTGACTCATGGCGCCCAGGGCAAAGTTGAGCTTCAGGGACACAGACTCCCTGGAACGATGCGGCAAGGCCTGACAGAGAAGGTCCAGAAGTAGCTCAAGGACCCCACTCACCCTCCCCAAAAAAAGCTGGCGCACCGTTTGATCAGGATCACTGAGGGAACGACCAACCAGCATCCGGAAATAGCCTGTGCCTGAGTCACGGTGCAGCAGGGCAAGGGTGGGCTCGGTGAAGCAGCGTAGCACCCCTTCGACCTCCGGCGGCCGACCGCTTTTCTTGGCCTGGGCAGCAACACCCTCCAGCCTTTTAATACGGATATCGTTTAGAGGAATAAGATGGCGGTCAAAGACCGCCTCCAGCAAGGCCTCCTTGGAGCCGAAATGATAATTCACCGCCGCCAGATTCACCCCTGCCTGAGTGGTAATGGTCCGCAGGGATGTAAGGTGGAAACCAGCAAGGGCAAAAAGCTCCTCTGCGGTGCTGATAATTCTGGTTTTGGTATCAGGTTGGGCCATGGCACCTTTCAAACACTTGTTTAAATTATTGATACAATTTGTTTAAAACAGATGTTTGAAAATAACAAGAAAAATTCTCAGGATGACCATATTATGCGGCATGGATGGCCAGCCTTAGCACCACGCCGAAACAGACGATTTCAGCCAGAATTTTCTTGTCATTGCCATGGTCAGTCTGTACTATTGAAAAGATTGAAAGGGATGCCTATTCTTTAATAATATAGCGACCCTGGCCTGGATCAGAAATTTCGATCAGCACCATATCCACCCCTGGACAGTGGCTGGTTTTAGAATTTATTTCCTTAATCTTTATCATTTAGAAGGAGCAGATACAATGGCAAGCGATAAAATTTTCCAAGTTACCGATGCTGATTTTGAAGAAAAGGTTCTCAAGGCCGACCTGCCCACCCTGGTTGATTTCTGGGCCCCCTGGTGCGGCCCCTGCAAGGCCATTGGCCCAATGATTGACGAGCTGGCCGCAGAATATGAAGGCAAGGTCCAGATCTGCAAGATGAATGTTGATGACAGCCCTGAGACCCCGGGCAAGTATGGCATCCGTGCCATCCCAACCCTAATCCTCTTCAAAAACGGCGAGGTTGCCGACCAGGTAACCGGTGCGGTGGGCAAGCCACAACTGGCAGCCATGATTGACAAGTAGGAAGGCGACGTCCTGACCTGAAAGCTTTACAGAAAAGTGGAACCCGTGTTCCACTTTTTTTTTGCCCTTATTCCCACCCATCCCTGGTGAAAGAGTATGAGTAATGTTGATCACCAACTTATTATTGTTGGCGGCGGACCGGCTGGCCTCACCGCCGGTCTCTATGCCTCCAGGGCCATGCTGGATGTGGTTCTCCTGGAAAAAGGGGCAGCGGGCGGCCAGGTCATGCTCACCGACTGGATCGACAATTATCCAGGCTTTCCTGAGGGGATTTCCGGCTTTGACCTTGCCGATAAGATGGAGACCCAGGCCAAACGTTTTGACCTGGAGGTGAAACTGGCCCCGGTCATCAAGATGGACCTGATTGGCCCGGTGAAGACCCTCCATCTGGAGGACGGCTCAACCCTAACCTGCCGGGCCTTGATTATCACCACAGGCGCCCGCCCCAACCAGATTAATATTCCAGGGGAGGTGGAGTTCACCGGCCGCGGCGTTTCCTACTGCGCCACCTGCGACGCCCCCTTTTACCGGGGCAAAACCGTTGCCGTGATCGGCGGCGGCAACACCGCTGTCCAGGAGGCGGTCCACCTCACCAAATTTGCCGACAAGGTATATGTCATCCACCGCCGGGACGCCCTGCGGGCCACCAAGATCGTCCAGGACAAGGCCTTTGCCAACGACAAGATCGAATTTATCTGGGACACGGTACCCACCGAGGTGGTTGGTGATATCTTCAAGGGCGTCACCGGCCTTGCCCTAAAAAATGTCACGTCCGGCGCCACCTCAAATATTGACCTGGACGGTGTTTTCGTCCTCATCGGTATCCGGCCCAATATGGAGATGCTCCCCTTAGATCAGCTCGACAATGACCAGGGCTTTATCCACACCAATGTGGAGATGCACACCTCACAACCCGGTGTTTTTGCGGCCGGCGATATTATCTATAAAAATTTCCGCCAGGTTGCCAATGCCGTGGGCGAAGGCTGCGTTGCCTGCCTCTCTGCCGAGAGGTACCTGGAAAATAACGAATAATCCCCTCTGGTTATCTTTCCGGTGCCAGAAGACGGGAAATCCAGGCCTCTGCACAGGAAAAAACCAGCCACGACTGCCGTGACTGGTTTTTTATGGCGAAAATTAATTTTCCACGGTAAATATCCTTTTTTATGTGGAAATCAATCCCTTTGTCCATCTTTTTCCAAGAACTTTTCCCTTCGAAAGATATCTATAAAAAATATGCTCTTTAGCTGTTGAGCACCGTGACATCCGTTTTTCACCCCGTCATCCACCGTTTTAAAGAGGCCCATATGAAGTATATCTCCCTTCTCATCGCCCCCCTGCTCTTTATCGCCCTGACCGGTTGTTCAGGCAAATCAAGTGATCAGGCCATGAACGGCCCGGAGTCCATCGTCCACGATGCCATGGAGGCCTATAACAGCGGACGCTACGTCACTGCCCTGAAACATTTTGCGACCCTGACGGATCGTTTTCCCTTCAGCCAGTACAGCCTGATGGCAGAGCTTAAATCCGCTGACTGTTACTACCACCTGGGCCGTTACACCGAGGGCATTGCCGCCTACCAGGACTTTGAGGAAGGCCATCCGACAAACGAGGCCGTGCCCTACACCATGTTTCAGGTGGCCATGAGCCATTACAGGCAACTGGACACCATTGACAGAGACCCGGCCAGTGCCGCTAATGCCATCGCCATTTTCAACAAACTCATGCGCAGCTACCCGCAATCATCCTATACAGATGAGGCAAGGAGCCGCATTAAGGCCGCCCGTAATTTTCTGGCCAACCATGAGATGTATGTCGCCCTTTTTTATATCAAGACAGATAAGCTGAAACAGGCCGAGACACGTCTGGAGTATATCCTGGACAATTATCCCGACTCCACCGTGTCTTCCGAGGCCGAAAACACCCTGGCCATTTTGAAAACCGGCAAGAAACCGAGCGGCTCCTGGAAAGATTGGATTCCTGAACTTGGCGTGCCGGACTGGGAAACCCTTAGCTCCTTCAAGGGCGGCTCAGGGGGCTGATCAAATCAAGGCAGGAGGCCGCTCAGACCTCCTCCACCTCAATACACTCGGTGGGACAGATGGCAAGGACGCCCTCAAGGGCCTGGGTCAGCTCCACCAGTTCACCCGTGGCATCGGCCTTGCCCGTCATCTCATCGTAGAAAAAGATCTCCGGCATCTCGACAACACAGGCCTCACACCATTTGCATCGATAGGAATCAACCACCACCCGTACCTTTTTCATTGCCCACCGCCGTTATGATGATTCTTACCCTCTTTTTCTAAAGATCCTGAATCCGGCCAAGATATTCCTCATTTTTCGCATCCATCCCCTGGAGACGCTTGGCAGACCTGAAAATTCTCCGTTGACAGGGGCCCTCTGCAAGGTCCGGCCATTGACCTGAACAATCATCAGGTTTCAGACGATCCATGGGGCTTGCTTTCACATGTTTTGCCTTGGCCATACGGCCGCGCCCGCAGCAATAACCCCGCTTGCCCTCAATTTCTACCCCTTGCGCATCTTTTTATCATAGCGTTCCTGCTCACTATAAATACAGCCGCAATAGGGTTGACGATAGAGTTCCAGGGCAATAGACCTGTCAATCCCCTCCTGCCAGCCCTGCCGAAAATCCTCATAGTGAAAGACAAGGCCATGCCTGACAGCCAGCTCTTCGCCCTGGCTGCGGATCTCCCCATGCTGCTGATAACGACTGTACAGGAGGGTGGTTGAGAAGGCCTCAAATCCCTGTTCAGCGGCCAGCCGGGCCACCTCCCCAAGACGCATATCATAACAGATCCGGCACCGTTCCTGCTCCCGATGGACAACCTTCCGCAGATACTCCCTGAGGCCGTAATTACTGTCATAGACAACCTCGAACCCTTCCCTGTCGGCAAAGATGCGCAGGGCGGCCAGCCGTTTTTTAAACTCCCGGAAGGGATGGATATTGGGGTTATAGAAATAACCGGAGACCTGGTGCCCCTGGGCCCGGAGCCGGGACAGGGGGTAGATGGCGCAGGGTCCGCAGCAGGTATGGAGGAGAATCTTCATCTTTAGCCCCGAACCGTCCTGTAATCCCGCGGCTCAATGCCATACTTATGAATTTTATAATTGATAATCCGTAGAGAGGAATCAAGATAGGTGGACGCCTTGGTCTGGTTGCCATTGGTGTGCTTTAGGGCCTCAATAATGAGTTCCCTCTCAAAATTCTCCACAGCTGCGGCAAAGGAGAGGGGATTTCTGCCAGAGGAGCTGTCTCCGGTCTGCAGGGTGGGGGGCAGATGAAAGCTCTTAATGGCATCGCCGTCGCAGATCAAGACGGCCCGTTCAACACAGTTTTGCAGCTCCCTGACATTGCCCGGCCAATGGTATTGCATGAGAAGATCAATGGCCGGGGTCGAGATACGGGAGATCTCCTTATTATTCTCCTTACAGAACTCCCCAAGGAAATGCTCGGCCAGCAGCAGGATATCGGTACGCCTTTTTCGCAACGAGGGCAGGTAGATGGGAAAGACATTGAGCCTATAATAAAAATCCTCGCGAAAACGGCCGGCCTCCACCGCCTTTTCAAGATCAACATGGGTGGCAGTCACCAGCCGGACATCACACTTGATGGGCGAAACACCGCCCAGCCGCTGAAGCTCCCGATCCTGAATAACATTAAGGAGCTTGACCTGCACCGCCTGACTCAACTCGCCAATCTCATCAAGAAAAAGGGTGCCGCCATTGGCCAGCTCAAAGCGCCCCTTCTTTGTCGTGGTGGCGCCGGTGAAGGCCCCTTTTTCATGGCCGAAAAGCTCGCTTTCCAGGAGGGTTTCCGGCAGGGCTGAGCAATTCACCACCACAAAGGGTTTGTCAGCCCGATTACTGTTGTAGTGCAGGGCCTTGGCAACCAGGGTCTTGCCGGTTCCTGACTCGCCGCGCAGGAGCACCGTGGCATTGGAATCAGCCACCCGATGGATCATCTCAAAGACCTCTCGCATCCGCGAGCTGTTGCTGACAATATTGCCGATCTGATATTTGCCGGAGAGCTGCCGCTTCAACGAGCTGTTTTCACGAACCAGCAGCCGTTTTTCTTCGTTGACCGCCTTGATCCTCACCACGGCCTGGGCAATGAGCCCGGACAGGATGGTCAGAAATTGCAGGTCGTTCTCAAAATTGATATCACGGTCATACTCCCGGTCAACGCTGAGGGCGCCAATAATCTGCTGGCCATGGCTGATCGGCACACAGAAAAAGGAGATCTGCTTCTGGGAGATGTCGCCCCGGGCCCGGGTTCTGTTGAGAAAGAGGGGCTCATCACTGATGGAAGGCACCACAATGGGAGAGCCGCTGGCCACCACCCGACCGGTGATACCTTCACCCACCTCGTACTTGCCACGCTTGCGGGCCTCGGCGGTCAAGCCGTGGGCCACCTCGATTTCCAGCTGGGTGGTGGTGGGATTGATAATGCTCACCGTGCCGTTATGCATGGCCCGGCTGGAGGAGAGAATCTCCATGATCTGCTCCAGGCATTCCCTGAGATCAGTGGAGGATGCCAGCACCTTGGTAATCTCATAGAGGCTGGTAACATCCGCCAGCTCCTGGTCCATCTTGTTGTTGGCCATGTTTGCCTATGTGTAAGGGAGATGCAATGTCACCCGGATATATGCCATATGGGAACACCATGAAAAATGAGGGGTTTTCGTCCACGGTGGCCATAAATAAAAAACCGCCGAAAGCGGCATCACTTTCAGCGGAGAACATATTACAATTTTGAAAAAAAATCGAGCCTTTCAATACTGCCCTGGATAGGCAGACTGCCTGGGCCATTATGGAGAGGGCAGGAGGGCCCTTCGACAGGCTCAGGGAGCCTCATGGTTTAAAAGCTGTTCGTTGAGCCTGTCGAAACGCCTTTGGCAGGCCCAGGGCAGGTCATGGCTTAAGGGGAAGAGAGTGCGATCTTTTATTTTTCACATTCGGTGGGAATGATCACCATTACTTCATTTTTGTTTAAACTCAAAAATCGAGTGGTGTGGAGTACCTCACCGCTGTTAATACTGGAAACCGTGGCATCGGTGACCGGGATAAAGGTCTTTTCCGTTTCACCCAGATAATCGGTCATTCTCTCCTGGGGCAGGAGATGGATAACCCCCTCAATCTTGAGGCTGTCGGTGAAAATAACGGCATGAAATTTTTCTTTTTTGATCTGGATTAACATAGCCTCTCCTCCTGTCAGGCAACGCCTTCAAGCCCTCCATGCAGCCAGCCGCGCCCATGGGGCTGCCAACAAGTCATTCTTTAAAATCAGAATATTGCCAGCTTCGGAAAAAGTCAACCATCCCATGCATGATACGGCAATGATCCGCGACCTTGACCTGCCCCTGCCAAGGTCTCTATAAACTTCTCCCCTCGCAAAACCACTTGAAGGGAGACAAAATGAAAAAATGGCGCGTTGTTTTACGGACCTTTGGAAGCTGCTGTGCTCTATCTGCACTTATGATGTCGGCAGGCGTAACCACATCTGTGGCAGGTGAAGACATAGAGGCCATGATGGCTGAGGGAATCCCATATGCTGACGACAAATACACAAAAACACATCTTAACATTGAAGACAACCGGCTGACGTCCGAGGCCTTGATGGCAGAGGGAATTCCTTACGCAGACGGCCTACTTGCTAAAAACGCCATGGTCGTCAATTGTGACCACGAAAAAAGGCTCCGTGCAATCAGAAGTACAGAGAGCTGCGATTGCCAGAGTGTACAACCCGCCATCATTCTCAGTAAGAATATCCTCTAGAGAAAATTATTGGCGTTGCCAGGCTGGGCAAATTCTCATTATCCCGGCCTTATCTTATTGACCATCCCATGGAGACACTCAAATAATTTCCCTTTTGCTTTAAGGTTACATCCCCAGGGAAGCCCCCTTCAGACAGCATCGTCAAATCTCTCCTTGATAGCCAGAGCCACCCTATCAACACTGATCTTCTCCATACACTGCCAGTCATCGCACGGTTTCCAGCGGTAGCAGGGGGAACAGTCCAGCTCCTCACGGATAACGGTGTGGATATCGCCATATGGCCCGGTCCTGATCGGGTTGGCCGGGCCAAAGATGGCAAAGACCGGCACTTTCTTGGCAGCGGCAATATGCATGGGCCCGGTATCGTTGGTGACAAAGAAGGCGGCCCTTTCAATGATTGCCACCAGCTCTTTGAGGTTGGTGCGGCCGGCAATGGACAGGGCCTTGTTGGCCGAGGCCTCCACCACCTGGCGGGCCACGTCTTCCTCTGCCTTACCGGCAATGATCACCACCGGGATATTCAGACGTGCTGCCAGTTCGCCAAAGCGCTGGGCCGGCCAGCGATTGGCCTCCTTGCCCGCCGAGGGGGCAAACACCGCATAGCGCTGCGGCAGCTCCTTACAGATGGGCGGTTGCTTGTCGTAGGGGGCAAAGGGGTAGGTCACTTCACGGGTGTCACAGCCAAGGAGGGCGGCCAGCTTCAGGTAACGGTCAATGGCATGGATGGCATCACCACCCGGAATCTTCTTATTATAGAAAAAGGGGCTGCCCTCGTTTGAATCGGCAAAACCCAGGCGCAGGCTGGCGCCCCCGGCCCAGGTCAGGATACCGCTGCGCAACAGACCTGAAAGATCCACAGACACATCAAATTTCTGCCGCCGTAAGCCCTGCCACAGCCCCTTGAGCTCAACCATGGTCTGGGCCAGATTGCCCCCCCTCTTCCAGCGCTGCTTATCAAAGAGCCAGAGACGATGGATAAGGGGATGGCCCTCCAGGAAGGTATGCAGCCCCTTGGCAACCAGCCAATGCACCTCGCAGTGTGGATATGTTTTTTTGACAGCGGCAAGAAAGGGCAGGGTGTGGACAATATCCCCCAGGGCGCTTGGCTTTATAATGAGGAGTTTATCCATTTTATGGGGAGGGCCAGGGGGCATCATATATCCTTTTGTCTAGTGTCTAGCCATGGGATTTACTATAAACTCTCAGGGCAGGGTATTCAGCCAGTCTGCCAGAACAGCTAACCAGCGGCGATACCCTTCAGCACTTAGGTGAACCCCGTCTTCAACAAAACAGGAGCTCGTCTCTCTGGCCTTGAAAGATTCACAGATATCCAGATACACACCCCAATCCTGATTAGCAAGCTCTTTTAGGGGATCGTTGAGGCGTTCAACCGCGCTGGGGGCA
>JAUVQZ010000036.1 GCA_030597865.1 Pseudomonadota bacterium
TGACCGAGTTCATGGTCTCCATTGACATGTGCCCGATCCATATCGTCACCGGCACACCGGGTAAGAAGTTTGAAAAGCGGATCCGGGAGATCACCCGTGACATGGATTGCGAGGTCAATGTCATGGCCAAGGGCGATCTCTTCCAGCTCCACCAGTGGATCAAAAATGCGCCGGTGGATCTGCTGATGTGCAACACCTATGGCAAGTATATCGCCAGGGACGAGGATATCCCCCTGGTGCGCTGGGGATTTCCCATCCTGGATCGTCAGGGCCACCAGTATTTCCCCACCGTGGGCTATAAGGGTGGCCTGAGGTTACTGGAGAAGATTCTCGGTGTGCTCATGGACCGGATGGATCGCGATGCCTCCGAGCAGACATTTGAACTGGTACTTTAACAGGCAGGCGGGGGGAGCATCCCCCGCCCCCTTAAACAAATATGCAGACAGCCATGACAACCATACCCACCGCCCCAAATCCCGCCCGTTCAAGGGCCCGGGCCCCCTGGCTACAGCTGGCCATCGCCCCCCAGGCCCAGGCCCGGCTGCGCTTTGCCGCGCCCGGCACCCTTGAACGGGGCCTGCTGCCAATGGAGGCCCTGGAGCTGATCAGCCACACCCAGAAACAGGGCATGGCCGTGGAGATGGTGGAGCTCGCCGGCCCCGGTGACCCCCTGGCCACACCGGAGCTTACCCTGGAGTGTGTCCGGGCCATCCGTGACCGATACCCCGGGCTTGCTATAACCGTCTCCACCCTGGGCCTTGGTATTGGGCCCATGCTTGCTGAACTGGTTAGCCTTGGCGTCCGTATTAACCTCCAGGTGGATGCGGTGCGGCCCGGGGTTGTGGCAGAAATTTTCCGCTGGATCCGGCCGCAGCGTAAGACCCTGGGCATGGCCAGGGTTGCCCCCCTGCTGGTGGCTGAACAGGCCAAGGCCATCACAGCCTGCAGCAGGGCAGATCTTACCCTGACCATCAGCACCACGGTCTACCCCAATCATAACCACGAACATATTGAGGAGATTGCCCGGACAGTGGCAGATTTGGGCGCCACCACCATGGTCCTCCAGCCCTTCATGCCCTGTGGTATCGAGGGTGAGCCAGCCGGCCCTGGCAGCAAACTCCTGGCTGAGCTAACGGCATTGGCCTCAAGACATCTGTCCCTGGCCACGGCTCCGCTCTATATCAGCACCCCTCCGGATGGTATTGAAAGCGGTTGCCCTGCAAAAACAGCCACCCTGCCCAAGGCCAGGAAGGGCAGGGCCAATGTCGCCGTGCTCAGTGGCAATGGTATGGATATTGACCTCCACCTGGGCCAGGCCATCAAGGCCTTGATCTACGGCCCCCGGCAGGACGGTCTCACCTGTCTGCTGGAGGCCCGCAATCTCCCTGAGCCGGGTACGGGGGACAGTCGCTGGCAAAAGGTCGCTGCAACCTTAGACGACTGCTTTGTCCTTCTGGCTGCCAGTGTCGGCCCCAAGCCCCGCGAAATCCTAGGCCGGAGCGGCCTGGCCCTTGTTATCAGCGGCGATGAAGTCGAAGGTTCCGTGGACATGCTCTTTGGCGGTGGCAAAAAAGGCAGGTGTAAAAATAGGGCACAAAATCACCCCTCCCCCTGACCTTCTCCCCGCCAAGGGAGGCGGGGAATTTATAAACAGCAGTGATCCACGATTTCAAAAAAATATAAGGAGATACACCATGGCAACCCCAGAACGGCAAATCATTGTCTGCCAGAGTTTTCGCGTCGCAGGTGACAAAAAAGGCATCTGCCACAAACAGACCGACGGCTTCCTGCAATACATCGAAGAGGAGATCCTCGACCGCGGCCTGGACTGCCTAATCACGGCCACCACCTGCCTCAAGCAATGTGATTCAGGCCCCATCATGGTCATCCAGCCGGAGAACTGGTGGTTCAAGGGCGTCAACAGCGAAGAGGTGATCGACACCATACTCGATGGTCTTGAGGACGGCGAACCGGCGGCTGAATATCTGATCTAAACAAGAGGGGGATAAGTACCATGCGGGAAAAACAATCAGCCCTGCCGGTCAACCTGGTGGGTTTTGATGCCATAAAACGTGGTCCCATAGGCGGCTGGCAGGATTTTCTCAAGGAGGGCAACCAATTTTTGGCCACGGCCTCCAACGGCTATGCAAGACGCCAGCAGGTCTTTACCGCCGAGATCCTCTACAACCTGGTGGGCTTGGCCATTGAAAAATGGATCATGGCCCTGCTCATGGAGAGCGGCAACCTGCCCTATAACCACACCATGCATGACCTGGTGGAGTCCATGGAGGAGTTTCTGCCCGGCCACTTAGGCGACCTTGGCAAGGGGCTCCGGGCCCTGGATGGCTATCAGGAAATCTGCGATATTGACAGCTATACCATCACACCACCCACCATGGATGAGGTTGCCAAAATGCTGGAACTCGCCACCGAGGTCCAGACCATCACCATGGACAAAATTGCAAATTAATCATTTTTATTGATAGGAGAGAACCATGGCAAAGAAAGATGTAGAAGACCTGCTGGTCGCCGGCGGCGAGGACAAAAACATCCGCGCCAGATACGATGTCCCTGCAACCATGGAGGAATTTGTTACCCTGGCCGCTGCAGACGGCTACAGCTTCAGCGTTGAAGAGCTTGACTCGGTTCTTAAAGAGTCGGGGGATGTCTTTGAAAAAAATGGCAACCCGGCCAAACGCCAGATCTGGTGGGTGTAGCCCGTTAACAATGAAAGAGGCGATTGAGCCTGGTGCCCAATCGCCTTGTATTGATTTCATCAATCTTGAGCCGAACTAAAGCCCCAATACATATGTTCGATAAACACCAATTCCTGTGTAGATCTGAAACAAAACAATAAGCAACATAATCGTATTGCAAATGCCGTGAATAAGGGGAAGGACTTTCCGCTGTTTTTTCCTTCTGTCCATGGCCATACCAGAAGCGATGGAAAACAGAATAAAAGGAATCAGTAATAATCCAGTTTTGGCATGTTGTCCGGTGATAAGAAAACCATACCAGTTTGTTTTTACAGTATACAATCCAACGCAAATACCAATCAGCCATATGGTTGTGGCGACAAGGCCCAATCGAACATGCTGATTCCAGTTAAAACGAATCTTTGCTTTAAAATGGGACATACGGAATCGGGAAATCCCAAGTTTCATGACATAGAGGGCGATTAAAATGCCCACAGATTGAAATATCGGATGGATGAGAAACATGGTTGCTGCCTCTTTACCTTACATCTGGATCATAGGTTCAGCTACTTGAATTCATGAACAAGAATGAAGTCATTGGCTGCCCTTGTGCCATGGCATCCCACACAACCAGCGGGTTTTCCGAATTTAGCAGCCTTCCCATCAGGTGAATACTTGGCCCAAAACCAGTCCCCGGCATCCGGGTTATAGCCATGGACCTTATACATCACCGTAATGGCCTTGAGTTTTTTGTCCTTGCCGTAATTTTCCTTTACAACAATGGAACCATATTGGACAGGTGGCTGTGAAGAATGCAAAGCCCGATCATTTACATAGACCTTATGCAATGGGCCATGGGGCGCTCGTCCCGGTTGCATGCCTTGATGATCCGGCCAAAAAGACCATTGTTTATACGGAGATTCTTTCGTGATATGCTTCCAAAGCAGCTCAGGGGCAGGCGATGGCATTTCGGCAAAGGCAATAGCTGAAAATATTGCACAGATGGAAATAACACCCAAACTAATAACGAACTTTTTCATGACAGACTCCTTGCTTTATAATGGTTGATCTGAGACGAAGATACTCGTCATGCAATGGCTCACATGGAAGCCATGTTTCACACACCCGTCAAACATAGGAATCAATACTATATACATAAAGAAAGCCGTTAACCAAGCCATAATAATATGGTGATTAAGGCCGCTCGGCATATCAGATTTAATGTCGAAAGAATTCCAGACGTTACTTATTGTCAGATAAGTGCCTTATTTCTCAAATGAGTTTGCTGATGCCTTTTTTGATTTAATGGTTATGAATTTTCATCTTTGGGGCCAACCCAGAAGAAGGGGTTGTGGGCAACCTCCCACAGATAGCCATCCGGATCCTTGAAATACCCTGAGAACCCACCCCAAACAGCTTTTTGCGGGGCCTTGACCAGGGTTGCACCTGCGGCCACGGCCCCCTTGATTATCTGTTCTACTTCAGCCTCCGACGCCACATTATGGGAAAGGGTGAAACCACTGAATCCGCTGCCCTCAGCTGAAACCGTTGCATCCTCAGCAAGGGATCGGCGGTCGTACAGACCAAGCCAGGTGCCATTCAGGGCAAAGAATGCGACCCCAGGCGGTGATTCCAGCACAGGGAAAGCCAATCCTTCCCGGTAGAATTTCACAGATTTCGCCAAATCATCAACCCCCAGGGTAATCATGCTGATTCGAGGTTTCATCTCTCCTCCCTGCCTCTGTTTTCTCTTATAAAGACCAGCTGCATGACCTATCAACCCAACCTGCCAACCTGTACCATCCTGTTAAAATCAGGCCCATGGCCATTGCTGAGGCCTGCTGGCTTCGTGGTCTGCCGTAAACCTTAGCAGTAAACAACAATGAAGTTTCGAGCAGATAACCCACCCTGCCAAGTTGGGTTATATATTTCTGAAAAAATCTTCCGTCATGGGCCACCCAGGAGTGCATTAAAATAACCAGGCACCTTTGCCTCAAAGGTCATCTCCTCCTTTGTGTGGGGATGCACTATTGTTATGGATTCGGCATGGAGGGTGAGTCTCTTGACACCCTTGCCCTTGACGCCATACACCTTATCCCCGGCCACCGGACAACCTTTATCGGCAAATTGGACCCGGATCTGGTTTTTCCTGCCGGTGATGAGGTCTATCTCAAGGAAGCTGTATTTTTTTGATTCCCTCAGAACCCTATAACCGGTCTTGGCCAGCTTGCCCTTTTTGGGATCCGTAACAGAGTACATTTTATGGATACTGTTTTCGGCAAGATAGGAGGTAATAACGCCCTCCTTCTCCGCCAACCTTCCCTGGACAACGGCATAATACCTTTTTTTAAATGCCGGCCACTCATCCTGGAGATAACGCTTGGCCTTTTCATTTTTGGCAAAAACAAGAATCCCGGAGGTATCCCTGTCCAGACGATGGACGATAAACACCCGGTTCTTTGATTTCTGAACCCCCTTGCGCACGTAATCATTCAAGCGGTAATAGGCGGTGTTCTCTTTATCCCTCTCCGTACCAATTGTTAACAGGCCACTCACCTTATCCACCACCAGGATATCCCGATCCTCATAGAGGATGACAAGCCCTCTGGGCTGGAATTTCTTGGGAGGGGCCTTAAAATTTTTCTGACGTTCGTGCATAATATTTACTTATGGGTACTCCAGTATGAAACTGCTCTTCTGCCCTTGTGGTTAGAGAACTGCCATATATACACCCGGGACAGGCCTTCTGCGATCTTTACATGACCCGCCCCCTTGATTCTCCGTTTCCCACCTCAGCCCTCACAGCGCCATGGCCAACGGCTACCCCCTCAGAGCAAGGCCTTTTTCAGGGGACAGTTCTCGGCAACCTCCAGCCCCTGGCGATAGGCCTGCAGCACCTCGACGGATTTTGCGGCAAGCATCCTGCGAACCTCCCTTCTCTTGCCCCTTAGCCGCGCTATGCGCATTGAATCGTAGGCCGTTGTCTGATGGCGCATCCAGGCGATAACAGCGGCCTCGGCCCGTCTAGCAATGGGAATTCGTTCGGTCCTGGCCACCGTGCCGCTTCCCACCGGGGTGGCGTGGTCGGTAATTTTGCCGCCAAGAAGACAGGCCTGGTGCTGATAGCGGGGATGGAAATCGAGAAAGCTGATAACCTCCGCATAAAACTCCCCAACATAGGCCAGCTGTTTGGCCTGGCGTCTGGCAAGATCCGTCTGCCGCCGCCTGCCATATTCAGGGGTTGACCTCTTGGCCTCGACCTCCTGTCGTGATGCCAGGATATCCGCCCCATTGGCCCAGATCCCCTTTGAGATCAGCCTTCTGCCCTTGCGAACCTGGACGACCCAGGTCACGCCCTTGGCCTTGACCTTTCTGGTTATGGCCGCGTCTCCGGCCGGCAGGAAGGCCCAATCCGCCGGAGGTGTAAGCTGTTCCCCAGATTCTGACAGAACAAGGCCTGTCATCCGGCCAGGCTGCACGAGACGATGGGTATGGGCCATCAATCAGCCCCCGGCCCGTTTAACATTATACCCCAGATTGCCGAGTTCTTTTTCCAGCACATCCCGCTGATCACCCTGGATTTCAATGACGCCATCCTTGAGGCTGCCACCACTGCCACATTTCTGCTTAAGGGACTTGGCGAGCTTTTTCAGGCCCCCACCATCCAGGGGGAGGCCGGTTATCAAGGTGACGCCCTTTCCCCTGCGGCCCTTTGTCTCCCGCATTAACCGGACAATACCATCGCCCTTGGGGATCGATTGTTTCTTCTTACACATGCATTTTGCCTCCTGCTTATTACAGCCGGGACACATCTTGCCAAACTCGGTGGAATACACCAGGCCACCATCTTTCTTGGGGAATTTCATGGCAACACCTGTTTTTCAACGGCCCTTATGGCATCAGCGGCAGAACTGGTTATGCCACCGGTATAGCCTGAACCTTCGCCTATGGGATAGAGGTTTCTGGTATTTACGGATTCATACTGTGCGTTGCGTTTAATCCGCACAGGGGATGAGGTCCTGGTCTCCGCGCCGAACAGTATCGCCTGGTGCGACATAAACAGGGGGACCTCCTCTTGCCATTTATGAAAGGCGGCCTTCAGCTGCTCCACCACAAATCCGGGAAAGATATCCCTCATGTCCGCGGCAACGGCCCCCATCCTATAGGAGTGCTGATCTAAACCTGCCGGGCCCTGCCCACCTAAAAACTGCATCAGGTTCTGGGCAGGCGCCTGCCAGCTGCCGTTGCCGGCCCTAAAGGCCCTGCGCTCGATATCCCTTTGGAACTCCAGACCCGCCAAGGGACTGGTTGATTTATAATCATCCACATGACAGCTCACCACCAGCGCCGCATTGGAAAAGGGTGATGACCTCTGTGAGTAGCTCATGCCGTTTAAGACCAGCATGCCGGGCTCGGATGAGGCATTAACCACCTCGCCGCCAGGACACATGCAGAAGGTATACACCCCCCTCTTCATTTTTCGATTGGTATGGTTCAGTGAATAGGTAGCAGCCCCCAAGCCAGGGAAATCCTTATACTTATCGCCATAGCGCATGAGGTTAATCGTTTCAACAGGATGCTCAATTCTCAGCCCCACAGAAATCGGCCGCTGCTCAAGGGCAACGCCTCTTTGATGGAGCATCTCCACGGTGTCGCGGGCCGAATGGCCCAGGGCAAGATAGATGGTTGAGGAGAGAAATTCCTGGTCGCCATTAATGATGATACCCGAGGCAATACCCCCTGAGATCAGGATATCCGTCATTTTTGAGCCATAGTATATCTCGCCGCCCCTCTCAAGGATATAGAGCCGGATGTTGCGGACAATTTTGCACAGCACATCCGTGCCCAGATGGGGCTTGCTGATATACTCTATTTCCGCAGGCGCCCCAAACTTGACAAAGGTCTTCAGGACCCGGTTGACATAGCTCGTATTATTATTGCGCCGGGAAAAGAGCTTGCCGTCCGAGTATGAACCGGCGCCCCCTTCCCCAAATTGGATATTTGATTCAGGGTTGAGCACCCTTTCTTTAATAAATCGCTGCACATCAACGGAGCGCTCCCCTATGCTTTTGCCCCTCTCAAAGATCAGCGGTTTGAGGCCACAGTCAATAAGCTCAAGGGCCGCAAACATCCCAGCCGGGCCGAAACCTACGATGAGGGGCCTCTCCTTGATATGTGTTGCCTTCCTGCTGGCCCCTATCTCCTCGGTGTATATGGGGAAGTCTTGCCTGTTCTGATAGCTGTCATCAATGCTGACAACCACTGAGAGCTTATAAAAGAACTGTTCTTGATTTCTCAAATCAAGTGCTTTACTAAGAATTTTGACAATGGTTATACTGCCATCGCCTATCTTCATCCTTTGCGAAGCGCCATGTATATAGGCATCCATCCCGTCCTTTTCAATGGGAATGGCTATATTGCTGATTATGAGATCCAAAAAACGCTCCTCGGTCTTGTGTTCAGTCCCTGGCAGGTGGGGCAGCTCCGTAAGTTTAAAGCAAAATCACCTAATCCGCTTTAGGTTCGCATAAAAAAAGTGGCAGGACCGCACCCTATGACTGAGAAAATACCGGACGATATCAAGAAAGACCTGGAAAAAGCGGCTGATCTCCACCAACGCGCCACTTCTGACTACGCAAAATGCCTGGAATTCAGCAAATTAATGTCAGACCTGCTGGCAAGGCTGGAGGACGCCGGCTGCCACCGAACCGCCGACCGGGTCATGGGCATACTCCTCGACTGCCAACCAAGGGAAGGCGCCCACTGCGACAAATCCACCCTGGTTGGCGAGAAAATGAAAAAATTCTAGATGGAAATGGGGGGAGGCTCGACCGTTAGCTGCAAAACTTAAGCCACAAACAACAATGAAGTTTCAGGCACATAACCCAACGGCAGGGTTGCGTTATTTATATTTATTCCCATGTTTCATGCCAGAGGGGGCACCTTTTTCAGAAATTTTGTCCTTTTTCCGCCGATCAGGATATGACCGCCCGGGAAGCTCTGACTCCTTCTTGAGCTTTATATAGTTCCGATAATGTTCCTGCTGCAGGGTACCGCCCTCCACAGCCTGCAAAACTGCGCATCCGGGTTCATTGGTGTGGCTGCAATTACTGAAGCGGCAACCTGGTGATAATGCATGAATATCATCAAAGCTCTCATCCACCCCCTCCCACGCCCCCAAAATGCCCACCACACGCATTCCCGGCGTATCCACACACAACGCGCCCTGTTCAAGAACAAAGAGTTGACGACGTACAGTCGTGTGCCGCCCCTCTCCGGAATCACTTACCGCCCTTGTTTTCAAGGTATCATGGCCGGTGAGTTGGTTAATGAGCGTCGTCTTACCAACCCCTGAGGAGCCAAGCAGACAGTATGTTTTGCCAGGACCCAGCATGCCTTTGACCTGGTCCAGACCAGCGCCGCTGACATTGCTGATGGCGATAATCCTGGTGTTAATCCCTGCACCACGAATTTCCGCTATCAACTGGGCCAAGGCCTCGGCACTGACCAAATCTGTCTTGGTCAGAACGAGCAATGGTTCAACATGACCCTCCTTGGCCATCACCAGATAACGTTCAAGCCTGCTGACATTAAAATCGTAATGGCAGGATTGAACAATGAGGGCCACATCAATATTGGCGGCGATCATCTGAAACTCGAGGCTCTTGCCGGCAGATTTTCGCCGCAAAAACGTTTTTCTGGGCAGGACCGTATGGATGCTGGCGGAGTTTCCATCCTCGTTGTATTGCACACAGACCCAATCACCCACACAGGGCATATCGCTCGTTGATTCGGTGGAGTGCAGAAACTTACCTGTTGCCCTGGCAGACACCTCGCCAGCCCCATCCCTGACAATATACCAGCCGCGGTCAACCACCGTTACCCGGGCAATTCGCTGCTCCGCTTTACATAGTTCACGGGCCTGGTCTGCAAGCCAACGGTCCAATCCAAGTTCGCTCAACTCCATGGAAGTAATTTCCATTTTCCAACCTTCATTGCCATTCACCCTCTCAAGGTAGAGACATGTTTAATCCAGCCGCCCTGCCAAGCCATACAGCTGCGACAACCATCAGGCCGTTAAGGGGGGGGGCAAAACATATCTAAGCTGTTGTTTTTAAGCATGATAAAATCAGGCCAGGCCCATTCCTCCTTGCCAGACCAGGTCTGAAAAGTATGGTATGGTACCCTGAATTCGGAGTAAAGTCCGAATATAGAAGGGGATTCTGTCTGGAAATCATGGCCATACATTTGTTATGGAAAATAAAACCGTCCATGGCAAAGCCCTTTTTTCCGGACTGAAGAACCTTGACCACCTTCCAAACCCACCACACAATTCAAGGGAGCCCTTGCCATGCCCCAACCGGATCAAAAAACCGATTCCCACTGGATCCTTCTTTTCCTCTGTTGGCTCCTGGCCAGTGGGTCAGCACTGGCCAGTTTATTTTTCAGCCAGGTGATGGAGTTTGCGCCCTGTGTATTGTGTTGGTATCAGAGGGTCTGCCTCTTTCCCCTGGTCATAATTTTACCCATGGGGCTTTTCCCCTTTGACAGGGGTGTTGTGAAATATGCTCTGCCCTTGGCCCTGGCAGGCTGGCTGACGGCCCTATACCATACCTTGCTCTATGCCAAGATCATCCCAGAGAACCTACAACCGTGCACCAAGGGAATTTCATGTACGGAGGAATACATTGCCCTGTTTGGTTTTTTGACCATACCCATACTTTCCCTGCTTTCTTTTTCAGGAATAATTGCACTCTTACTCATTTTAAAGAGGAAAACGTCCACATGAAGAAATACCTACTGTTTGGAGTTTCATGCCTTGTCCTGCTCTCTGTCTTTGTTTTTGCCAGTTCCTACTATAAAGGGCAACAGGCTGAAAAATTCGGCTTTATGGCCCAGAAAAACATATCAACCTTTATAAGAGACCATTCTCCAACCCTTGGCAGCGATGACGCCAAGGTCTATCTTGTTGAGTTCATGGATCCCGCCTGTGAGACCTGCGCCGCCGTTGCCCCTCTGGTTAAGAAAATGATGGCGGCTAATCCCGGCAAAATCAAACTTGTTCTTCGATATGCCCCCTTCCACGATGGCGCTGATTATTTTGTCAAGATTCTTGAGGCAGCCAAAAAACAAGGGAAATATTGGCAGACCCTGGATGTCATGTATAGGTCGCAGCCTTACTGGGCCAGTCACCACAACCCGCAACCTCAAAAAATATGGCAATTCCTTCCCCATGCAGGTCTCAATATAGAGCAAATCAGAAAAGATATGAATGACCCGGCAATTCAAAAAATCATTGATCAGGATCTTGCCGACGCCAAGACGCTCAATGTTCAAAAAACGCCAGGGTTCTTTGCCAATGGCAAACCGCTCCAGACCTTTGGCTACCAACAATTACAACAGCTGGTTCAATCTGAAATAAGGGCACATTACCCCCGTTAGGGTCTATATTTTTTGGAGGCTAGAGATCATCATGAAAAGAATTTCACTTTTAATCTTGGCGTGTTGCTTACCCCTGTTCATTGCCGCCTGTGGACAAGGGCCGCAGGTGGCAAAGGTTGGTGCGCCGGCCCCGGATGTCAGCCTGGTAGACCTGAAGGGCAAAACCTGGACCCTCTCCGAACTCAAGGGCCAGGTGGTATTTGTTAATTTTTGGGCAACATGGTGTCCCCCCTGCGTCGAGGAGATGCCCTCAATGCAAATGCTTCACACCGTGATGCCCAAGAACAAATTCAAGATGCTGGCCATACTCACCAACGACGACCCTACCTTGGCGGCTTCATTTGCCGCAAAATCCGGCCTCACCATGCCAATTCTCATTGCCCCGGACAATGGGGTCGCCCGGCAATATGGAGTCAGCGGGGTGCCTGAAACGTATATCGTTGACAAACAGGGGGTGGTGCGGGAAAAATTCATTGGCCCTGCCCACTGGGACTCCCCCTGGGCCATACAAATGCTGGCGAAATACATTAACCAGGAATGATCAGTGATCATTTAGCGTCCGGACCCATTGTGAGGAGAGCATGGTTTATCTGTGGTCTGATCCCCCTTGGCTTAGGGTGGCCCGACCCCAATCTACAGGTTGAGATTTTCCAGATTCAACTGCGCCAGCACATCACGGGCAATACCCTCGCTATAGCCATGGATCTTCCAATGGCCTGGACTCCAACCCTTCATAAAACGATGAAAATCGGTCCAGGCCACCGGGTACAGGGCCCGCCAATCGTGCTCGATAGCCGCTGGGTCAATGGCTGAGCCACGACCTGCCAACGCCCCTTTGAGCTGGCCAAAATACCAATCCAACAATTCCACCTCATAGCGCCGGCAATCCTCCTCATGGAGACAGCTGCCTATAAAATAGGCCACATCCTTCATGCCGCAGCCACCGCCAACGTACTGAAAATCCACGGCCGCCACCTGCCTGCCATCCCCTGAAAAACAAAAATTAGCCAGCTTGGCATCGCCATGGACAAAGGTCTGATACGGGCTGGCCCGTAGTTTTTTGTCGATCCGGGCTGCGGCCTGTTTGAGGGGGATATCCTCCAGCACCGCCAGTTCATCCGGACGGGTATCCAGGTGCCAATAGGTACCCACCTGCCAAAGGCCGGTGGGCCCATGGCCCATAAAGGTGGCATGAAAGTTCGCCAGCCATTGCAGGCAGAGCTGGATCTCGCCCATGGATGCCGAATCTGTGCGGACCGGAAAGCCACTGCCATCCAGGTCCTCAAGTACCATGAGAAACTCATCGTCCGATGATTCAAGGGCAAGGCAGTGGGGGATGCGGCAGCCATTGTCACAGAGATCCGCCCAGTTGCGGTACCAGGTGCTTTCTACCTGGTAGGACCGGATCTTGCGCTGATGGGAAAGATCCGTATTCCAGCCGCGCGGATGGGCGCTTTGATCCGGCAGCCTGACATGTTTGATCACCACCCTGTCCCTGTCACCACCCTTGAGGCCATAGCGCATGATCGTCCCGTAGCCACTCCAGAGTGTTTGGATATCTTCGATTTTGAAGATCTCTGTGGCCCCCGTTGCCCTACGGACAATGTCTTGAAATTTTTTGTTCATATTGGAGGATACTCAGGGTGGTTGGGAGTGGCTGTTTTTTTGGGAATTATGGGGACACGGACATAATACCTAATTCATCCTTATCTGGCCTGGTTAATTAAATCCTCATGGGGCTACGTATCCCTCTCAAACATACCCCTCCCCCATCACAAAACAGAAGCCCTCCTTCCTTTTTGTCACCTTTCCTACATCTCCCCCTGTGGCTTGCCACCCCATGGCCGCCCACATAAGCCTCACATATCCCCCTGAAAATACGCCTTTAAAGCACTCTTTACCAACTCTGGCACAGCCATTGCTCTAGGGATATATGCACCTGAGACACGACAAGATCGCGGTTAACCACCCTGAAAGATGAGGAAAATATCTATGGAAGCAGCCCTCGACGAACGACAGAACCAGATCCACCGCACCGGCGAACAGCCCTTTAATATTGTTTGTGACAAGGATTCCCTGGCCGGGGCCGTGAGCCAGCGGGCCTGCGTGTTCTGCGGCTCGCGGGTGGTTCTCTACCCCATTGCCGACGCCCTCCACCTGGTCCATGGCCCCATTGGTTGTGCGGTCTATACCTGGGATATCCGAGGCGCCCTGTCCTCCGGCCCGGAGCTGCACCGCCTCTCCTTTTCCACCGACCTTCAGGAGCTGGACGTCATCTTCGGCGGTGAGAAAAAACTGTATGCCGCCCTCATCGAATTGATCGAACGGCACAGCCCCAAGGCGGCCTTTGTCTATTCAACCTGTATTGTCGGCATTATCGGCGATGATCTGGAGGCGGTCGCCAAGAAGGTGGAGGCGGAGACCGGCATCCCGGTGATCCCGGTGAAATCAGAAGGGTTCATGGGCAATAAGCGGGCCGGCTATACAGCGGCCTGCAATGCCATGGCCAGGCTGGTCGGCACCGGCGACACCTCCGCCATCTCGCCCCACTCCATCAATATCCTCGGCGACTTTAACCTGGCCGGCGAGATCTGGATGGTCCGCGAATATTTCCACAAGATCGGTGTGGAGGTGGTGGCCAATATCACCGGTGACGGCCGCGTCGCAGATCTGCAGCGGGCCCATGGCGCCGCCCTCAACGTCGTCCAATGCTCCGGCTCCACCATGGATCTGGCCCGGATAATGGAGGATGAGTATGGCGTGCCCTCCATACGGGTCTCCTATTTCGGGGTGGAGGACATGGCCCAGGCCCTCTATGACGTGGCAGGCCATTTTAACGATGCCGAGCTCCTGCGCCGTACCCGGGAGCTGGTCAAAGAGGAGCTGGAGGTATTGCTGCCCAAGCTTGAATTTTACAAAGAGGCGCTCACCGGCAAGAAGGCCGCCATCTATGTGGGCGGCTCATTTAAGGCCTTTTCCCTGGTCAAGGCCTTTCGCCTGCTGGGCATGGATGTGACGATGGTGGGCTCCCAGACCGGCACCGAGGCGGAGTATCGCGAGCTTGCGGAGATCACCGACCCCGGCACCATCATTGTTGACGACACCAACCCCCTGGAGCTCACCAGCTTTCTTGAAGAAAAGGAGGTGGACATCTTTGTGGGCGGCGTCAAGGAACGGCCCATCGCCTATAAGCTTGGGGTGGGCTTTTGTGACCATAACCATGAGCGCAAGGAGGCCCTGGCCGGCTTTGTCGGCATGCTCAATTTCGCCGAGGAGGTCTACTCCTCGGTGATGAGCCCGATCTGGCGTTTCACGAAGTAAAAGCCGTTTACGGTTCGCGGCTGCCTGCCAATGAGCCAGGGAAAACCCCATCAAAAAACACCCCAAACAGTGAACCGTACACCGTTAACCGTCAACCCTTGTCTGGATATGACCATGACCAAGAATCCCAAGCCCAACTACATCTCCACCACCAACGCATGCAAACTCTGCACCCCCCTGGGGGCCTCCCTGGCCTTTAAGGGCATTGAGGGGGCCGTGCCCTACCTGCATGGCTCCCAGGGCTGTGCCACCTATATGCGCCGCTATATCATCAGCCATTTCGACGAGCCCATTGATATTGCCTCGTCGTCGCTCTCAGAGAAGCATGCGGTCTATGGCGGCGGCCCCAACCTCAAGCTGGGCCTGCTGAACGTCACCAAGAAGTACCAGCCCCAACTCATCGGCATTGCCACCACCTGTCTCACCGAGACCATTGGCGACGACGTCAAACTCTTCCTCAATGAGTATGACCGCGATGTGGAGGGCGACAAACCGCTGATGATCCAGGTCTCCACTCCCAGCTATAACGGCACCCATATGGAGGGCTTTCATAATGCGGTGGCCTCGGTGGTTGAGACCCTGGCCACCAAGGACGATGGGGGGTCCGGCAGCGCCGACACCATCAATATCCTGCCCGGCTTTGTCTCACCGGCCGACATCCGCTATCTCAAGGAGGTTGTTGCTGATTTTGGGATCAAGGCCACCATCCTGCCCGATATCTCCGAGACCATGGATGGCGTAGCCGCCAAGACCTACGACAAGATCCAGCCCGGCGGTACCCCCCTTGCGGCGATCAAGGCCATGGGGGGCAATCTGGCCACCCTGGAATTTGGCCACACCATGGCCGAAGGGAGCGGCGGCATGATCCTGCAGCAGCGTTTCACGGTGGCCTGTTCGCAGATGGCCCTGCCCATGGGCATCACGGCCAGCGATCAGTTCTTTGCCGAGCTGAGCAGGTTAAGCGGCCGCCCGACCCCCAGCAAACACGCCCTGGAACGGGGCCGGCTGGTGGACAGCTATGTGGACGGCCATAAGTACATCTACGGCAAAAAGGCCATTGTCTACGGCGAGGAGGATCTGGTGGTGGGACTCACCGCCTTTCTCGCTGAGATCGGCGTCATGCCGGTGCTCTGCGCCTCTGGCGGCAGGAGCGGCAAGCTTGCCGGCAGGATCGCCCAGGCCACCGGAGATCTTTTGCCAAAGCCGCCCCAGGTCTTCGAGGGCATGGATTTCTTTGAGATCAGTGAGATGGCCGAGGGCCTGGAACCTGATCTGCTGGTGGGTCATTCCAAGGGCTATCCCCTGGCCCGTAAGCTTGAGATCCCGATGATCCGGGTGGGTTTCCCCATCCACGACCGCATGGGCGGCCAGCGCATTCAGCATATTGGCTACCGTGGGGCCCAGGGCCTCTTTGACCTGGTGGTAAACGCCATGATCGCCAAGAAGCAGAGCGATTCAGCGGTGGGCTATTCGTATATGTGACAAAATGTTTACGGTTTATAGTCTACGGTTCACGGTTTGTGGAAAAAGAGCAGGCAGCAAGAGATGCCTCCATGAACGGGTGACCGTAAACTGTAAACCGGCAACCTTAAATTTTCGCCGGAGTTGATCATGAAAACAATAATCACCCCATCCCTGGATCTGAGCCGCCATCCCTGCTTTAACCCCGAGGTGAAGGGCAAATTTGGCAGGGTCCATCTGCCGGTGGCCCCTAAATGCAATATCAAGTGTAATTATTGCAACCGTAAGTATGACTGCGTCAACGAGTCGCGGCCCGGGGTGACCTCCACCATCCTGGCGCCGGAGCAGGCCTTGGCCTACA
>JAUVQZ010000150.1 GCA_030597865.1 Pseudomonadota bacterium
AACCCCCCATTTTTCAGCCATTTCACCAAAGGCGCTTTCCACGCCACGATGACCACCGGAAAACAACGTACATTTAGTCCTGTCAAGCATAGACACTCACCATTTATTTCAGGGAAAATAAAATTTAAATTGGGGTGATGGACCCCATCACCATAGATCTGAGGCCAGGGGCAAAAAATTGTACAGGAAAACACGGCGCCCTGGCAAGGCCTAAAAGATTTTCCAATTAAAGGGTATCTTGAAAAACTAGATATTTCGGAGTCTGCGCTTACCTGTTCGAGGACAAGGATCGGTGAAAATAAAAAGCACCCCAAGGGTATTTCCTACGGGCACGCAGCATATTGGTCATATGCGAGCATTTTTATTTTCGAAGTCCGGGCTTATCTGCCGTGACGCAGTAATCAGGCAGGTAAGTGAGCCTGCGAGACTCCGAAATAGCAGTTTTGCAAGGTAGCCTAAAGGGCTTGGCCAGCCTAAAACCAGCCGTAGATCTCAACCAGCAGAGCCACGTCCGGAACCGGCCAATCCATCAACCAGCCCCATAAATTCATCTTTCACATACGGCCGGCCAATAGACCCATCAAAGAGGTTGCTGCGCACAAGATCCGGCTCTTTTTCCAGCGGTTCATCACCAACGGCCACCAGATAGGTATGCTGGCCGTTTAAGCGGGCAGCGAGCCAATCAACATCATAGCCAAGCTCCGGCCTCGCCACCCCTTCGCCGTTTTCAAAGGCCCGGATATCCTTGGCAACCTCCCTGCCATCCAGCTCCGCCATATCCAGGGACAAAAAGACGGCATCATACTGGAATTTTGCCATGCAGCGTAATGCCTCCAGACCATTGGTAACATGCTTGACCCGGTGGCCAGCCTTGCCAAGGAGGTCCTGAACCACCCCTTGCCAGCCACCATCACTATCCGCCAATAAGATATCCAAGGTCCTGGCCGAACCAGCGCCCAAAACCTGCTCCAGACCAGAGTCCGACCGGGCCCCGGGCAAGGACACCTTGCGCACGGGCAGGGAAAGGGTAAAAATACTCCCCTGGCCCACCTCGCTCTCCACGGTAATCTCACCCCCCATGAGCTTGGCAAGCTGATTGGAAATGGCCAGGCCAAGACCGGCGCCACCATACCTCCTGGTGGAAGAGGCATCACCCTGGGCAAAGGTGTCAAAGATGGTGAAAAGCTCCTCCTTGGCAATACCAATACCGGTATCACGCACCGTTATGACGGCAAGGGGCTGCCCAGAATCAGATTCCTCAAGGTGGCCCTGAATATCCACCGAACCCTTTTCGGTGAATTTAACGGCATTATTGGCCAAGATAAGGAGAATCTGGCGCATGCGAACAGGATCTCCGCCAGGGATCCATGGCCCATCAACCACATCTACCTCCACGGCAATGCCCTTTTGCCTGGCCTGCGTTCTGACAACCTCGGCAACGGCATGGATCAACTCTTTCATATCAAAGGGCTGGTCAACAAACTCCAGCTCACCCCCTTCAATTTTAGAAAAATCAAGGATATCATTCATCAGCCCCAGGAGAACCTCCCCGGCGCTCTGAATCCTGGCCATATACCTCTGCTGGACAGGGGTGAGCTTGGTCTCCAGGGCGAGACCGGTCGTGCCGACAATGATATTCATGGGGGTGCGGACCTCATGGCTCATGGTGGCCAGAAAATCTGCCTTCATTTTATTGGCGACATCAGCCTGTCTCTTGGCCTTCTCCATCTCCTGACTGACAAAACCAAGCTGGCTGTGGGTCGCATAAATCTGGCGGGCAACGAGCCAACAGGTGACAAGAACCCCGAAAATTATCACCGCACTGCCGCCAATATCAATCTTGGTGTGATAGCTCTTGCGGCTCGAAATTTCCGCCTTGAGTCGTTCCAGATTTTTATGACCCTGGTAATAGAGGCCATTGGCATTTTCATGGAGACGGACAAAGTAGGCGGAAGATTTTTTCAAGAAAATAACAATCTCCCCCCGGACATCCATCAGCGCCGCCTGATCGCCTGACCTGGTGAGGCTGTTCCGTCTGACGACCAGGGAGGCAAGGGTCTGCATACGCTGCTTGACCTCCAGAACCTTGGGCCTGAGATCAATGATTTCAAGGACATAGCCTTCATTATCATGGGGAACGTAGGTAATGGTCCGAACAAAGTCCGGCACCCCCTTCTCGTTTAAGCGGGTGGTGACCGATAATGAGCCGCCATTTTTAAAAACAGTAAAGGCCTCCTCAATGTGGGCAAAAAAACCCTCGGTTCCCTGGCTGATCTTTTCCACGCTTCTGCTGTCGGCGGAGGTGGTCAAGAGCTGATAAAAATTACGCTCAACCTGGTTAACATTGGCGATAATCACCTCACCAATGGCAATGCGAGCTCTCTCATTTTCAAGCTCTAGATCAAAGCTGGCCAGGAGTTTAGCAAAGGAGTAATGCACCGCCACCAGGAGGACAAAACCCGCCCCAAAGACACTGACAAGGCCAACGATATATCTCAGAATAATTTTCGGGGATTTCATCTTGTCATCTTATCTCTGCAGCGCCCCCTGGCCGGAAACTTCCTCAAGAAAGCCATACTTCATAAAAATTGCCTGGCCCGCGGGTGAAACCGCATGGAGCATGAATTTTTTGGCCAGCTCGGGATTTTTAGAAAATGAGAGCAGATTTAGGAATAGTTCCATCTTGGGCGCCACAGCATCGGGCAACAGCAGGACATCCATAAGATCCTTATTTTCGGCAAAACCTGCCGTGACCCGCCAGTTCAAAGCCAGGTCTAAACCATCCTCCACAATGCTCCTGCTTATATTGCGGGAGGCAGCGGCCAGGGCAATGCTACCCCTCACTACCTCCTCATAAATGCCGGCCTTCTCCAGGATGATCTGGGTGCACAGACCGATACTGCTGCTCTCTGAATTACCGATGATCACCGCATACCTGTGATCTGCTAAACCCATGATATCGGTATTAATATTCTTTGGATTGCCCTTCTGGACAATCAGGGCCGCCTGGTTGTCACCGACATAGACATAGTCGGCAAGCAGCCCCTCAGCCAAATGGTCCCAACGGTATGTCGGCATCCCGGGCAGATAGAGGTCACCCTGGCGACTCAGCCCCAAACTCTGATAGAGATCCTCTGAACCACCCTGGATAATCGCCACCCGGCAGTTATGCATTTTTTCAAAACTGGCGGCGATCTCCTGGACCGGATACCTCATGGTGGTGCCGCAGTAGATCAACAGACGATCCAGGGCCTCATCTTCAGGCAACGGATTACCGCAGCCGCCGACAAGGGCCATAATGAGAAAAAAAGACAAAAATGCACGAGGCTTCACAGGGTGTCCCTCTGAAAAAAGTTTCTTTTTAGAATAGTGAATAACCAGTGGAGAACTCAAGGTATTTCTCCCCCTACCACCTAGCAGACAAAGCACCCGGCAACAGGGCAAGCAGCCCCCTTCCGACCAAACCACCCTGGCCACCTTGAAGAAGGTGATTTTTCAAGGTGGCCTTTATTTTGACAACGGCAGAGACTCTTTACTATGCTTTCCACAGAGACTCTTCTTTTCTAAAACCTTTTTCGAGGCAGAAGAATACCCATGGACCTCTTTCCCCTCACCGATGACTTCGGGCCTCTGAAGATACTCCATATCCATGAGCCCTCTGCCCGGCTGCAGGCCATTGTCGTGGTGGACAATGTCGCCTGCGGCCCCTCCATCGGCGGGGTGCGCATGGCGCCGGATGTCAGCGTGGAGGAGGCCTGCCGCCTGGCCCGGGCCATGACCATGAAAAACTCGGCGGCCGGCCTGGCCCATGGCGGCGGCAAATCCGTGATCTTTGCCGACCCCAGGATGGCGCCAACGGCCAAGGAGAGGTTGATCAGGGCCTTTGCCTGCGCCATCAAGGACCTCCACGACTATATTCCCGGCCCGGACATGGGCACGGACGAGCTCTGCATGGCCTGGATGCGCGATGAGATTGGCCGCGCCGTGGGCCTGCCCCGGGAGATCGGCGGCATCCCCTTAGATGAAATCGGCGCCACCGGCTACGGCCTCAGCCACTGCGTGGACGTGGCCCTGGAGTTCTGCGATTTTGAGCTGGAGGGGGCCCGCCTGGTGGTCCAGGGTTTTGGCTCGGTGGGCAAGAACGTCGCCCGTTTTCTGGTGGAAAAAGGGGCGGTGCTGGTGGGGGTGGCTGATTCCGGCGGCGCCATCTTTCATAAAAGGGGCCTTGATGTCCAGCGCCTCCTTGCCCTCAAAGAGGAGGGCAGGGGCGTTACGGCATATGAGGGAGCCGACTGCTTTGCCAGGGAGGAGGTCATCAGCTTTGCCTGCGATATCTGGATTCCGGCGGCCCGGCCCGATGTTATCCACCTTGACAATGTTGACAGGCTCCAGGCCAGACTGGTGGTTTCCGGGGCCAATATCCCCTTCAGCCCGGAGGTGGCGGAAATCCTCCACAGTCGCGGCGTCCTGGTGATCCCCGACTATATCGCCAATGCCGGCGGTGTTATCTGTGCGGCGGTGGAATACCATGGCAGCACCCAGGCCATCGCCTTCCAGGAGATTGCCGAGAAAATAAAGTGCAATACCACGGCCGTACTGGAGGCCATGCAGGAGAAAAACATCCTGCCCCGCCAGGCCGCCGATGAACTGGCCGCCAACCGTTTACACAGGGCCATGGCAACCAGGCGCTGGGAGCTGTTTTAGCAAGGATGAAGGATGAAGGATGAAGGATGAAGGATGAAGGATGAAGGATGAAGGATGAAGGATGAAGGATGAGCGTGTTGCATCGGGCCTGACGAGTCAAGATGTTTTGCAACTAACCAGTTGTTTTTTTAGGGTTTTTCATCCTTGCCAATTCAGCCTTCATCCTTAACCCCTGGAGGACATGAATGTATCGTATTCGTATGCATGGCAGGGGCGGGCAGGGTATGAAGACTGCCAGCCGCATCCTGGGCACGGCCTTCTTTCTGGAAGGCCTTGAGGTCCAGGATGCGCCGCGCTATGGTGCGGAACGGCGGGGCGCTCCCATGTTCGCCTATGTACGGGCTGACCATAAAACCATCATCGAGAGGGGTATTATTATCCAGCCTGACCTGGTGGTGGTCAGCGACGACAGCTTGATTCCCATGGCCGTGGCCGGTGTGCTGGCCGGCCTTGGCCCTGACACCCCCCTTCTCATCTGCTCCAGCCGCAAGGCATCCTTCTACCTGGAGCGCTACGACCTGAAATGCCAGGTCATTGTCTTTTCCCTGCCGTTCCCCCAAGGCAGTCGACCAGCATTAAGTAGCTGCTGCGCCGGGGCAGCAGCCGCCCTGCTGGGCCTGATCTCAGCCAACAATCTGGCCCAGGCCGTGGGCCGGGAACTCAGCGCTCTGCCCGACAATGTCATCACCGAAAACCAGCAGGCCGCCCTCACCGTCTATGACCAGCTCCAGGACCACAGGGGAATTGTCCAGCCCAGTCCAGCCCGGGTGGAAATCGGCAAGCCACAATGGCTTGATCTGCCCCTGGAGGCCGCCAGCATATCCGCCCCGGCCATCCACGCCCCGGCCACCAGCCTGAAGATGAACACCGGTGTCTGGCGGGTCCTGCGCCCTGAGATTGACCATGGGCAATGTATCTCCTGCGGGCTGTGCAGCACCTACTGCCCTGATGGCGCCATCACCCTCAACCCTGAGGGCAAGCCGCTCATCGATTATGACCATTGCAAGGGCTGCCTGATCTGCCTGGCCCAATGCCCGGCCCAGGCCATCAGCGCCCACCCCGAACAGGGAACAGAGCCCCAGGAGGAAGAGTCATGAGCCGCACCCTTCTCACCGGTAATGGTGCTGCGGCCTGGGGGGCCCGCCTGGCCCGGATCAACTATCTGCCCGCCTTTCCCATCACCCCCCAGACCGAGATCATCGAGACCATCAGCGCCTGGATCGACCAGGGCGACATGGAGTGCCGGATGGTGACCATGGATTCCGAGCATTCGATGATCACCGCTGCCGGGGCCGCGGCCGCCACCGGGGTGCGCACCTTCACCGCCACCTCCAGCCAGGGTCTGCTCTACGCTATGGAGATGATCTATAGCGTGGCCGGCTGGCGGGTGCCCCTGGTCCTGGTCAACGTCTCCAGGGCCCTGGCCGCCCCCATCACCCTGGAGCCGGACCATAATGATGTGCTGGCCGCCCGCGACAGCGGTTTTCTGCAGATCCACTGCGCCACCTGCCAGGAGGTGGTGGACACCATGCTCATGGCCCATCGCCTCAGTGAGGATGAGCGGGTGCGCTTGCCGGTGATCGTCAATCTGGACGGCTATTACCTCTCCTTCACCAGGGAGCCGGTGGAGCTGCCCACCCCTGAAATTGCCAGCCGCTTCCTGCCTGCCCCCACGGCCCGGGCCGACCAGATCCAGGCCTCCCATCCCACCTCCCAGGGCATTGCCGTGCTGGGCGGCTCCCAATACTCCTACTTCCGCTACCAGCATCACCTAGCTGCCCTGGCCAGCCTCTCTGTCTATGAAGAGTTGGGGCGGGAGTATGGCGAGCTCACCGGCCGCCCCTACACGGCCCTGGAGCTCTACTGCTGTGAGGATGCCGACATAGCCTTTGTGATGATCGGCTCCTTTGCCACCAAGGCCAAGGATGCGGTGGACCGTCTGCGGAAACAGGGACTTCCCATCGGCCTGGTCCGCCTCCGCCTGGTGCGGCCCTTCCCTGCCCATGAACTGGCAACGGCCCTGGCTGGCAAGAAAGGGGTGGCGGTGATCGACCAGAACCTCTCCATGGGCAAGGGCGGCATCCTCTTTCATGAGCTGACCTCGGTCCTCTATAACCGGCAGGATCGGCCCAGGGTGGTGACCAGCTATGTGGGGGGCCTGGGGGGCCGCGACATCAGCCTGGAGGATTTCCGTGGCATGGCCGAAGAGACCATGCAGGCCGCTGAAAACGGCCAGGTGCCTCCACCACGCCTCCTCTACACGGCAGCCGAGCTTGCCCAGATGCGGG
>JAUVQZ010000162.1 GCA_030597865.1 Pseudomonadota bacterium
AAAATCCAGCCAGCCATGGAAAGAACCAGGAGCAGTTTCACACCGCCGGCCAAAAAGGTCCAGAACTCACGTAGGTTTGGTTTGCTCCCGCTTACCGCAATAAGAGGGACGGCCACAAGGGATGCCAAGATGGCCAGGAGGGGAGTGGCTTCTAAAAAAGGTATTTGTTCCATAATAGTGACCATAACCTGGAGAAGTTACAGTAAAATGTCAGAGTTAAGGGTTTTTAAAAAAAATGCCCGCAAGGTGGGCTGCCATGTAAAAGCGAGTAATCGCCTATAACAGGCCCGGCGGTATGGAGGGCCGGATCAGACCATTAATAATATCTTTACTGTAGAGGCCGATTAACAGCAGGGACAGGGCGGTGATCACCATGGGTAAGAGCATGGATAGCGGAGCCTCGGCCATTGCCACCTTGCCTTCATGGTGGCCAGACTCTTTTTCCCTGTTAAAATCAGGGAAAAAACCTGTCTCGATAATCCGGAAGAAGATTATGGCGTTAATCAGACTGGAAAACAGCAAGGCCCCTAAGAAGAACCATTGTCCCGCCTCATAGGCCCCGGTCACCAGGTACCACTTGCTGAAAAAACCGCAGGTTGGCGGGATACCGATCATGGCAAAACCACCAAGCACAAAAATGGCGGCGGTGATGGGCATCTTCCTGAAAATACCGCGCATTGATTCCAGGCTTGAATCCCCTGTCTTATAGATTATGGCGCCAAGGGCCATGAATACGCATAAGGTCATCATGCCGTCCGCCAGGATATGGTAGACCGCACCGATATAGCCATTGGCATTGCCCAGCCAGGCCCCTCCCACCATATAGCCGACTTCAGCAATAATGATATAGGTGAGCATTCGTTTGAGATTTTTTTGGCCCAGGGCGGATATTGACCCGAAAATAATGGCCACGGCCGCCATGGGCACCACCAGGTTCTGCCAGCCTAAGGTAACGAAGACATAGTTGGCGCTGAACACGGAAAACATCAGGCGAATCATCATGTAGACGGACACCTTGGTCATCAGGGGGGCAATAAGGCAGCTGGAGGTGTTGGGGGCCAGGGTGTAGGCGTTGGGCAACCAGCCGTGGAGGGGGAAAAAGGCCATCTTTACCCAGATTCCCACCATGATCATGGCAAAGGCGATGGTTATGGAGGTTGAGTGCTGCATGGCCGCCTGGGCGAGGATCCCCTGTAAGTCGCCCATATTAAGGGAGCCGGTCTTGATATAGAGATAGCCGACGCCGAGGAGGTAGAAACTGGCGCCAATGGTGCCCATGATCAGATATTTGAAGGTGGCAAAATAGGCCCGCCCCTGTCCAAGTGCCAGTAGGCCATAGGAGGCCAAGGCGGCAATTTCCAGGGACACATAGAGATTAAAGGCGTCCCCTGTAGCTGTAATAGCCAGCAGGCCGGCAATCAACAAACTATACAGGGTATAGTAGTTGGGAACCCGCTGTGGAATCTTTTCATGCTCAGTCCTGAAGGGCACCTCTGCGGGCACGGTTCTTTTGGAATATACCCCGACGAGCAGGGCCACCCCGGATATCATGCAGAGGACCATACTGCTCAGGTGATCAATCACCAGCTCGATACCGTGGGGAGCAGACCAGCCTCCGAGATAGTAATGGATTGATTCACCTGTGGAGAGCACCTGGCTTAAGGTGCCAAGGGCCGCGGCAAAGGTTGCTGCCATGCCCAGAACAAGTAAATAGAAGCAGAGGATATCGCTTTTCCGCCCGAAAAGGGAGATGGCCAAGGCCATCAAGAGGGGAATTGCAATGATGAGTATAGGAAGTTGGCTTTGTATCATTCCTTGATTTTCTCCAAAATTTCGTCTTCTTCGATGGTGCCATAGACCCTGTTGACCTTTTGGACAATGGCCAGAGCCACACCCAGGGTTGCAACACCCACCACAATGGCGGTGAGCATGAGAACATGGGGAAGGGGGTTGGCATAGGAAGCTGCATCAATGGCATGGGCAACAGCCCCATGGTCATGACCATGGCCATGGGCAATAATCGGGATTGTCGCGCCCTTTTTCAATGAAACGGACACATAAAACAGAATAATAGCCGATTGAAAAATGGCCATGCCGATAACCTTTTTCAGCAGGTTATTCTTGGCAATCATGGCGTATATGCCAATCATCAATAGAATGATAAAGGCCCAGTTGTTGTACTGACCAAGCACGGCCTCGAGAAAATTCGCCATCTTATAAGCCCTCGTCCATTTCTCCGCCTGACGCAAGGTCTGCATACAGAGAAATCATAATAAAGGTAACCGTAATGAAGACACCGATCTCAATGCCAAGCATTCCGTGGGATCTGGCCTCAACCTCTGATACCTGCAGGATCTTACTCCAGCTGCTGTAGTTCAAGAAGTTGCCGCCAAGCAAGAGGCAGATAGCGCCAATCCCCGCGTAAATCAACACGCCAAGTCCTGAAAAGAACATTATCGTCCGTTCCTTCAGGCGGCTAAGGAGCATTTCGAGGTCGTAGGCGATGGACAGCAGGATAAAACTGGCCCCGGAAATAACGCCCCCCTGGAAACCGCCGCCAGGGCTATGGTGGCCATGGGCAAGGACATACAGGGCAAAAAGCTGCATCATGGGGGCAATAAGGCGGGCCGCTGATTTCAGGATGATATCCTGGCCCTCCCGGCAGGGACGGGGCTGGACATCTTTTTTCTTACGGCGGTGACTCCTGCGCAGAATGGTCAGGACGGTGATACCGGCACAGAAAATAACCGCTGTTTCAAACATGGTGTCGTACCCCCGATAATCGGCCAAGACAGCGGTCACGAAATTGGGGACAGACGTTTGTTCCATCGAATTTTCAATATAATACCTGGAGAGATGGGTGCTGGCAGGGGATTGCGGATCACCCCATTCCGGCAAATCGTTGGTTGCCACCAACAGGATAACCCCAAGGGCTACACTGACGAGCAAGGCTATTATCTTCAATCTTTGGCCCTCCGTTTGACATGAAGTGCGGTGCCCAGAAACAAAATCGTGGACACCCCGGCGCCAACGGCAGCTTCGGTGAAAGCAACATCCACCGCCAGCATCTCCGTCCACAGAATACACATGAAAAAGCTATAGGCGCCAAAGGTAATAGCGGAGCTCACCAGATCCTTTAGTTGCAGGGCAACCACGGCGCAGACCACCACCATGAGCAGAATCAATACATCAAATTGCCATAATACCCAGCTGTTCACTTCCATATCATCATGACCTCTCGTCTTCCTTGATAAGGCAGTGAGAGACAGAGCCGTCTCTGGTGCCCCAATGATCAATTTTTGAGCCATAACCAGCATCCATTATGGCGTGGGTCGCGGTGGGCCCGGTAATGAAGATTAAAACTGCGATAAAAACAATCTTAAAGGCAACCAGGAGGCTGGCCAGATCCGGGTGGTGCAGCTGGTATGCGGCAAAACCGAATAAAATCATCATGGTGGACAGGGTGTCACCCTTGCCCGCTGCATGCATACGGGTATAAAAGTCAGGGAAACGCAATATCCCCACTGTTGCCCCCAGGAAAAATATCCAGCCTATGCCTGTGAACAGGACAACAATGGTATTCAGGTACATACTCATAATTCAACCTCTTCTTTCTCGATCATGCCGGCCGACCTGTTCCTCTGAAAGAATCGGGCTGTGGCCAGGGAAACCATAAAATTCAACAGGGCATAGGCCAGGGCAATGTCAATGAACATATCAATCCTGCCAAGGGATGCGCCGATGATTAAGATCAATAATGTTGACTTGGTACCAATAACATTGACGCCGATAAGGCGATCAATGGCAGTTGGTCCTTTGACGACACGAACCAGGGTTAAAAACATAAGTAGAATGAGGGCCGTGCCCAAGAGGACGAAATAGTTTTCCATTATTTGCCAGCCTCAATTTGGTGAAGAATTTCCGGCTCAAATACAGCAGCAACACGCCGCTCCATGCCGTTGATAACGTCGCTGTCCTCAAGGTCGCCCGCTGCAGGTCCGGTGATGGCATGGACTAAAAAGACACCATCCTCAATGCGTATTGTCACCGTCCCAGGGGTCAAGGTGATGGAATTTGCCAGGACAAATTGGGCAAATGGTGTTTTCAGGTGAGGTTTGAAGGAAAAGATGTATGGATCAAGGACTTGATCCATCTTCTTGGTGGTCAAGGCCAACTTTAAAACATACATATTGGCATAAATGATCTGGGCCACCAGCCATACTGCGTACTGGACAAACCGACCAGCCTGGAGAAGCCGGTAGCCAAAGCCCTTTTGCCGGTCCTGGAAGAGTAGATCCCCAGAGATCATGGCGACAATGGCGCTGGATATCACACCCAAGGCCAAATGAAACAGATCAAATTTTCCTGACATGGTGATCCAAAGGCCGAACATCAGTAGGAATGTCATAAAACCGAACATAATTTTCTATGATCCTCTTTATGGTTGATCCATGGTTATTGCTTCCACGGATAAGTAATTAAGTTAATGCCCCTTCTATATTATCGATGAGGGCCTAAGGCGTCAGGGAGGGGATGCGTAATATAAGCCTCATGTGTCTACCCTCACCGTGTTTTTCTATAAAAGAGGCGCCCATCTTGGTAATGGCAAAGTGAAAGGCCTCACAAAGGATCTCTTCTTTTATCGGGCTAAACGGCATATCGCCCTGGCCTGTCATGGTCAGGGTTAACTGGCTGCTATCACCATGGGGCTCTGTGCTGATTTTAATTATGTCCCGGGCACTTGATCCTTCCAGGGCGGCATCAAAGAGACAGAAGAAGATGAACTGCACCAGGGAGGGATTATTATAGGTGCCGGGCAGTTCAGTGGAAAATGATGTGTCCAGGTCAACCTGCTTCATATTGGCAAATCGGTGCAGCAGGGTAAGCTCTTCAAAAATCAATTCATTGACCTGGAAGGTGGCCAGGGGGGTATCCATGCGGTGGGCAAAGCGGTTGAGGTGTTGAGCCATTTCTGCGGCCTTTGCCACCCTGTCTTTTGTTGTCGCGACTATTTTTTCCAGGCGGGCGGCCAGGGTCTCATCGGTGATTTGCTGCATTTCAAGGAGGTCTGCAAGGAGGCCGTTCGACTCGTTGATGATTGCCAGGTGGTTTTTTTGCTCATGGGTGAAACCTGCCATGAGGCGACCAAGGGTATTGAGTTGCCGGCAACGAAGTTTATCTTCTTCATGGATGACCATTATTCAGTTCCTTATGCGATGCCGTGGCGTTTATTATAGGCCAAGTTTATTTTTTCAAGCAGCTCGGCAAGTTCAATGGGTTTCATTATGTAGTCAAAGGCGCCTTTTTCCATGCCCTCAACTCCACTGGCTGTGGAACCATGGCCGGTGAGCATGATGACCTCAATGGAGGGGTCTTTGGCCTTGATGCCCTCCAATACCTCAAGTCCGCTGAGATCCGGCATTTTCAGGTCCAAAATAACAACATCCGGCTGGGATGCGGATACCATTTCCAAGGCATCCTTGCCATTATTGGCTATCTGCGCCGCCAGGCCCCGCAGCTCCATGCGTTCGGCCAAGGTTGCCGCAAATTCCACCTCGTCGTCAACTATTAACAGGTTAATTTTATTCATTTTATTCCTCGTTGCTCCCCTGTGGTGCATGGAGGGGAAGCTGGATTTCAAAAAAAGCCCCCTTGCCAACCTCGGATGTTACTTGAATGGTGCCGCCAAGTCTTTTGACCAGGCCGTAGGTGATGGAGAGCCCCAGTCCAGTGCCTTTGCCGGTCTCTTTGGTGGTGAAAAAGGGCTCAAAGATGTGGCTGATGGTTTCTTCTGGTATGCCGGGGCCATCATCCAGAATGCCGACAAGGAGGACGTCTTTTTCTACCTCAGATATGATCAGGACTTGGCCATTCTGGCCAATGGCATCCAGGGCGTTATTAAGGATATTAAGAAAAATTTGCTGTAACTGACCCCTGTCACTATGGATCAGGGGCAGGTCATCCTGGAGGGCGAGTTCTATCTTGATATGATTATAGAGGGCTTCCTTCTCAAGAAAGGGTACGACCTCACGGATCAGGTCGTTAACATTGATCTCCTCGGAGGCAACATCCATTCGTCGTGCAAAGCCAAGAAGGCGGTGGGTGATGACCTTGCAACGATTGACCCCGTCCTGGATACCCAGCAGGGATTTGTCCACCTTTTCCTTGTGGGGGAAGTCATCGGTCAAGCTGAAGATATCCTGAATAAGACCGGCCTTTTGGTCGATGATGGCCAGGGGGTTGTTTATTTCATGGGCAACCCCTGCGGCCAGGCGGCCAATGGAGGCAAGTTTGTGGGAGTGTTCGGCCTCGGTAAGGAGGGTCTGCCGTTTTTCGTCAGACTCGCGGATACGGTTGGTGAGAACCCTGGATAGGGTAATGGTTATCAACATGCCCACGATGGAGCAACCGGCAAAGATGAAAAAGAGTTTTTGGCGGAAGGAGGACCAATGTTTGCCATAGATATAGCCCTCCTTGGTGAGCACCAAAACCCAGGGCGTGTTTTTCAGGGGGATGCCGGCATGGAGGATACTGTTGCCACAACTATTGATGACCCGCCTGATCTGGCCGTCAATAATAGGCGGCCCGCAGAG
>JAUVQZ010000210.1 GCA_030597865.1 Pseudomonadota bacterium
CCCTCCATCACCTCCTGGTGCAGGGCTGAAGACCAAGAAGGCAGTCATTCCCCCCAAACCCCCTGTCCAGCAGGTTAGATCAAAGAAACCTCCCCTCATTGCCGGGGGCTTGATTTTATTTGTTTTGGCCTTTTCCGGCTGGATTTTTCTGGAGTGGACCTCCTTTAATGAGGCCAAAGAAAAATGGGGCACTGTCCATGCCCTTCTTGAAAAGGGTGAATATGAGCAGGTCAGTCAGCAATGTGCTGACATAACCCGGTTGTTGGATCGTGTTCACATTGTCATGGCTTCAGGCAAGAGGAAACTTCTGGGCCAGGTTGAGGATATTGTTGGTTCCGATCATTTCCAGGAGGCCATGGGGGGGAAGGTTTATTACAAGGATCAATATATCTCGAAGATGGCCCATGGGGCTTATTTGCAGATTTCGAAGCTTGTTGCCGAGGGAGAGAGGAAGGGCTCTGTCTCCGACTGGCAGGGGGCCCTGGTAAGCTATGAGGCAGCCCTTGGGGTGGCAGAAAAGAACAAGGGACGCCTTGATGGGACTTTTTATGCTGGGGTTGTTTTTAAGGTGAAACAGGCGCAGTTTGCAGACCATGTCGCCCGGGGTAAGAAGACCTTCATTCTTAAGGACTGGCCTGCAGCCATTGCCAGTTTTAATAAGGCCATGGAGCTGGCCAGGGTCAAGGGAGTCGCCGATCCCACCAGTAGCCATGACGTGAACAGGTATCTCCAGCGGGCCAGGTTCTCACAATTTCTCGTTGACGGCGATGCCTCTTTGAAAAAGGGGCGCTGGAAGGAGGCCGTGGTCAATTATCAAGGGGCCTACGATATTGCCAACAGGGGGGATATCATTGACCGGGCCAGCCGGGAGGCCGTCACCTTGAAGCTCCATCGAACCACCCTGATGAAAGGCCTCACTGAGGGCGATAAATTTACCAAGGCGAAGAACTGGAACCAGGCAGTGGCCGAGTACGAGAAGGCGGAATCAGCTTTGCCCTATGGGGTTACCGTCCCCGGACAGAATGTCGCTGCGACCCGGGGGAGGGTTGCCGGTTCCCTGCTGAATGCCCTCTATAATCGTGAGCAGGAAGAGGCCCGCATCTCTTTTGCCCAAAAGGAGTATGGCAAGACGGTTGCCGCCTTAAAACGAAGCATTCGGGCCATTGACTCCTCGCCCCTCAAGGATAAGGCCCAGTGGCAATTGATGAAGAAGCAGGCGGAGGATGATCTGAAAAGGGCGAGCCTGCAGGGCATTATCGAGGAAAAAACAGCCTATCTCCAAGAGCATTATAGGGCTATCTTTGTTGAGAATTTTGATGGGGTGCGGCTTCAGGCCCTGGACCAACCCCAGGTTGAATTCCTCGAGGCCAAGGGTTCTGCCGTTGTCTTTAGGGTACGCTGCCGTGAGCTGAGGGATCTGAAATATTTCACCCTGGAGCTTATTTATCAGTATGATATTGCAAGGGATAAATGGGGATTTCAGGGCGGCGACTGACAGCTCTCTAGAGCTGGCTGAAGGTGTGGCCTTGATCTTCAAGGAGTTTTAAGACACTGTGGGGGCCAACCAGGTGTCCGGCGCCAACCACCACCAGCACCCTTTGGTGCTGTTCCAGCAACGCTTCAATCTGAGGCAGCCAGGCCTTATTTCTATTAATGATGATTTTTTCGTAAATTCCAGGAAATTCGTGAAAGCTTGCCGCCAAGATCCCGTGCAGCTTATCGCCTTCACCTCTCTCCCAGGCCTGGGCCATTCTGTCTGATTCCCTGGCAAAGGTGTCAAGTTCAAGCAAGGTCTGCTGAAGGAATTTTTCCTGGTCCTGTTCGGCCATATTAAAGAAAAGATTGATCTGGAATTCCGCACTTTCCAGGGCGGCTATTTTTTTACCATGGCGCCGGGCCTTGTCGGCAAAATAATGGTCCAGGCCATACTTGGCCTCAAAGCCCAGGCGTTGAAATTCCATCATGGTGATAACCAGGGCGCAGTATGCCGGTTTCATGGGTTGGAAGATGGTCATGGGCAGCTTGAGGTTGTCAAGATGCCTTTGCAGGGCCTGGAAGGTGCTTTTGTCGATGTTTTGGCCAAGGGTCTCGTTGCCTCGGTAGAGTCCCTTGGTTGCAAGAAGTTGCTGGCTGGCCTGGTTCTCCATTTCCTGCTGATTAATCTCAAAGACAATAAGGTCGCTTTCTTGAAAGGCCTCTTCCATGACAGCAGGGAGAGGGTGGTGGCTTGCCCTTAAGACATGGATCGACCCCATGAGATAGAGGGTTTTGCCATGAAGATGACTCTTCCACAGGGTTGATTGGCCCCAGGCCAGGTCAAGACCAAGGAGGAGAAAGGCCGGAAGGAGAAGGAGGCATCTCCAGTATTGGCTGCTTGGCAGAGATCGCTTGTTCAGTCGTCGCTTGATGATGTCGGCTGCTGCCATTGTGCCTCCTCGGCAAAGAAGTGGGTGATCAGGGCTGTGTAGGCCTCTATTTTTCTAGTCTTCTGAATCTTTTTCAAGATTTTCCTGCTGTTCTTAAAGCCAGCGGCCAGATAAAACCAGACTGCCTTCATCCGTCCCAGCAGATGGCCGCCGCCGCGTAACCGTTGACTGTACAGGGTGAAAAGCTCGTCGTGGAATAATTTAATGCTGGAGAGCGGTTGTTGGGGCAGAGGTATCCCTTTAATCTGTGACGGCAGGAAGGGGTTGCTGAGGGCGCCTCGGCCGATCATCCACCTGTCCACCTCGGGAAAACGTCTGCTCAGGCGCTGGAAGTCCGCAGGGCGGCAGATGTCACCATTATAGGTCACCGGGTTTGTCGAGTTGGCCAGGCAAAAGGAGAATGACTCCAGGTCAACCTCGCCCTTATAGAGTTGGACACCAAGGCGGGGATGGACGATGAGCTCTTGCAGGGGAAAGGCGTTGAAAATAGGGATCAGCTCCTTGATCTCAGCGCTGTTGTGCCTGCCAATCCGAGTCTTGATGGAGAGGGCGCAGGGCATATCGGCGATGGTCTCCAGGAAAGAGGCAATCTTGTTAGGCTCGGTGAGCAGGCCAGAGCCCCGGCCCTTATTGGCCACCATGGGATAAGGACAGCCCAGGTTCCAGTTTACCGTCTCATAACCAAGATCAAAGAGCATGGTGGCAAGGATCTTGAATTGGTCGGCATCCTTGGACAGGATCTGGGGGATTACCGGCAGGTCCTTGTTGTTTGCCGGCAGCAGGTCGTCTAGCTTGGCGGATTTAACCTTGCTGCCCTTAAAGGTGGTGAGAAAGGGGGCTATGGTCAGGTCAAAGCCGGGAAAATGGCGGGCAAAGGTGTTGCGGTAGATGGCATCGGTGAGGCCCCGTAAAGGGGCAAGGCTGAGAGTGGTCATTTTTTAGCCCAACTAAACAGTAATTCAATGAATGGATAAGTGCCTTAACAGTAGATGCACAACCTATTTATTCCAGAGGGATTTTTGAGTTTCTTGCCATGTCTGACATAGAATTAAACTATAAGGCACTAAATAGCGGCAGAGCCGGGGGTGCGGGGGAAGGGGATGACGTCACGAATATTGCTGAGGCCGGTGACAAAGAGGACAAGGCGCTCAAAGCCAAGGCCGAAGCCGGCATGGGGGACGGTGCCGAAGCGGCGTAAATCAAGATACCATTGGTAGCTATCCTCAGCCACCCCGCATTCGGCCATGCGCTGCTGGAGCATGGCCAGCCGTTCCTCCCGCTGGCTGCCGCCGATAATCTCGCCAATGCCGGGGATAAGGACGTCCATGGCTGCCACCGTCCGCTGGTCATCATTGAGCCGCATGTAAAAGGGTTTAATATCCTTAGGGTAATTGCTGACAATAACAGGGCCTTGAAAGAGGCTGTCTGTCAGGTATTTTTCATGCTCGGACTGCAGGTCAATGCCCCAGGAAACGGGATACTCAAAGGCCTGTTTGCTGGCAAGGAGATGGTCGATGGCCTCGGTGTAGCTGAGGCGGACAAAGGGCCCTTTCATCTTTGTAAGACGGGCCAGCAGGCTCTTGTCGACAAAGCGGTTGAACAGCTCGATCTCTTCGGGGCAAGATTTGAGGATGTCAGCAACAAGAAATTGCACCATTTCCTCGGCAAGATCCATGTCGCCTTCCAGGTCACAGAAGGCCATCTCCGGTTCCACCATCCAGAATTCGGCAAGATGGCGGCTGGTGTTGGAGTTTTCGGCCCTGAAGGTGGGGCCAAAGGTGTAGACATTACCCAGTGCCTGGGCGTAGGTCTCGGCCTCAAGCTGACCGCTCACAGTCAGGCTGGCCTTCTGACCGAAGAAATCCTTACTATAATCCACCGTGCTTGCCGATGATGCCGCGAGGTGATCAATGTCCAGGGAGGTGATGGTGAACATTTCACCGGCCCCCTCGCAATCACTGGTGGTGATGATTGGGGTGTGGAGCTGGTGGAAGCCGCGCTCCTGGAAAAACTGGTTGATGGCGTAGGAGAGGCGGCTCCGAATACGGACCATGGCCCCCAGGCTGTTTGTCCTGCCGCGCAGGTGGGGGAGGGTGCGCAGAAACTCAAAGGATTGCCGTTTCTTCTGGAGGGGATAGTGGTCCGGATCCGCCCAGCCATAGACGGAGATTTCCCGGGCGACAAGCTCGGCGCTCTGGCCCTTGGCTGGAGATTTCTGGAGAACGCCGACAATACGAAGGCTGCAGCCGGTGGTCAGTTTGTTAATCTCGCTCTGGTAGTTGACCAGGGAACTGTCGGCAATGACCTGTAAGCCCTGGAGGCAGGAGCCATCGCCAATATCAAGGAAGGAAAAATTTTTGGCGTCACGTTTTGACTTGAGCCAGCCCTTTATTTCCAAGGTGGCACCCCAGGGGGGGGATGAAATTATTTTGTTAATGCGTTGCGAGTTGATATCTGTCATGGCAATGTTTGGATGGTTGGTGAATATTTTTGATGGGC
>JAUVQZ010000184.1 GCA_030597865.1 Pseudomonadota bacterium
CCCCCAGACGCATGGCGCGCAGGGCGGTTTCCAGATCGCCATGGCCGGTAATTACCACGGACTGCAAATCAGGCTGCTGGAGCAGGGCCTGTTCCAGCAGGGTAATGCCATCCATGCCAGGCATGCGGACATCGGTGACCAGGATATCGATGCTGTTGCCGTGGAGTTGGCCAAGGGCCTCATCTCCTGAGTGGGCAGTGAGGATTTTAAAATGCCGGGCCTCAAGCTGGCGCTGGAGAAGCTCCAGGATGTCTGGCTCATCATCAACCAGCAGGATGGTACCTATACACTTTTTTGGTTGCGAACTCATATCATGGCTACTCGATTAAGGATTTTTTATAATGTACTTTGAAAAAAATCCAGGGGCAAATAAAGGTTATCTATCCATGACCGGCGTCATAAAAATTCGAAAGATGCTGCCCTTGTTCTGGCTGCTGCCCACCACCAGTTCCATGGCCATTTCATTGACAAGACCATGGACTATGGAGAGTCCCAGGCCCGTGCCCTGGCCGATCTCCTTTGAGGTGAAAAAAGGCTCCATGCAGCGGTCAAGCTCATGGTCGCTCATGCCGATGCCGTTATCCTCAACCTCAAAGATGAGACGGCCGTCTTTTTCGTCCTGATATAGGCGGGTGATGACCTTAGGGATGTACTCACTGTCCTCCATCTCCTGACGGCTGGTCACGGCATAACGGGCATTGGACAGAAAATTAATAACAATCTGCTCAAATTTCTGGGCATTGGCCCGAACCGGGGGCAGGTTCATGTCGATTTCTTCGTGGAGAACCAGGCTGTTCTTTCTGAACTGTTCATGGAAGAAGGAGAGGGCCAGGTTAAGGGGCCTGGCAATATCAATTAACTCCATTTCTCCGGCCTCAGCCCGGCCAAAGGAACGCATGTTGTTGATGATGGTTGTGGCGCGTTCCACCTGGCCGATAATTTTATCCACATCCGTGGCCTCAATGGCCCCTTTGTCGTTGCGGCTGAAATAGTCACGGAGGCCGTCTGCAGCAAGGCGGATGATGTAGAGGGGCTGGTTGAGTTCATGGGCGATACCAGTGGCCATTTCGCCAAGGGCGCTTAGGCGGCCGGCATGGATCATCTGGGTCTGTTTTTCCTCAATCTGCCGTTTTGCCTGGTTAAGGGCGGTGATGTCCTTACCTATGCAGATAATACCGTTGAAATTGCCCTCCGGATCAAGAACCATGGCCGCCGAAAACATAATATCCGTCAGGGAGCCATCCCTGTTGACAAAGTGCAGTTCGGTGTTGGCCAGGGTCTTCTCAACAATAAATTTTTCAAGATGTTTGCCCCGGAAGAGTTTCGACTCCTTGAGGAATTCACTGAGGTGACGGCCGATTATTTCTGCTTCAGGGTAGCCAAGAAGATGGGTCGAGTAGGGGTTTATTTCCGTAATAATGCCCTCAGGGCTCAGGACAATGCGGGAATCCTGGAGGGAGGAGATGGTCTTTTGCGTCATTTCTCTGGCCCGGGCCAGGTCACGTGCATAATTTCTTAAACGGCCGTTCAGGCTTGAGATGGTCAGCCAGACAATAAGGAGCAGGAGGATGATCAATGCCGAGGCCAGGGTGAGTTTGGTGCGAACCTCACTCTCCAGGTTTGTGATAACCGCCAGGTTGTTACTGAAGTGGGCTATGCCCAGGAGTTCCTTTGAGGTGGGAGAAAAGAGGGCGATGGATACCACGGCGTAGTTGCCGGGCTTATTGTTGCCAAAGCTGAAGTCCAGGGAGCCTGGAGGGGCGTTCACCACATCGTAATCAAGTTCCAGGCGTATTTTCTGGGTAAAGGGTTTTTGGGATTGGGGGATCTGGAAAAGGAGAATCTTGTCCATTGCCAGGCGCAGCCTTTCTTGACGCTGGATGCCCTGTGCTTCGGTTATTTCAATGGCGAGAATTTGGGCCTGGGCCGTGGACAGGGCCTGGGAGTAAGCTGAGGCCTCGGAGCGAAGACGGGGCTCCAGGGCAAAGAGCCAATAGCTGACCAGGGCACCTTCCAGGATGGCGGCAAGGAGGATAAAAACCAGGGTGATGCGGCCATGGTATGGATCGGGTTTGTTGAGAATGGCTGGTGTGGAATTCAAGGTGTTTCAACCACAGGATAGTGGGAGGCAATGCGCAGGAAAAATGGTCTCAAGTTCAGCTTGGAGTCGGCCAGGGTTGTTATGTTCACCTGGGGCAGGATACGGGCGTTAACGGCAATGGATCCGGTGACGCCTGAGGTGACATCATCGACAAAGGGCGAAAAGGTGATAATGCTTTTTTGCTTTCCGTAATTGACAATAGCAGCCAGGTGGGGCAGATGGGGCTGGGAAATAAAGATTGCGGCCGGGTGCCCCTTATGCAGATCGTCATAATCGTCGCGGAGGATAACGATCTTCAGGGGAAGGTCTTTGATGTTCTTGATATCACGGAGCTGGGCAGCAACTTTCTGGGCGGTGCGTCTGTCGTTGTGGTGCATGATATAGATGACAAGATTGCCGTCCCTGTCCTGTTTTTCTGTGATACGGGTATCTGCTGCCAGAAAACTTGGGAAGAGATCAAGACCGGCACGGAGTCGTCTGGCCGAACGGGTGTCCTGGTCTTGGCCGGCAAGGGCAATATTGACAAGACAGACCATGAGGATGCCGCAGATAAAGAGGCAGGAGGATGTCTTGATAAAGGCTGTCTTTTTCATGATAAAAAACACGATCTTTATGAATCCGGGATTGTTGTATTGAGGTCAATCATCAATGGGAAGCCCTCTTGTTTTTGTGCACATTTTTTCATTATTTTCGCCCTCATCTAGAACTCAAACGAGCACTGGGCCCACCAGTATCTATCCTGGGTTTCAAAATCATCGGGGTGGTTGAGTGTTGACGATGAGGGGTCGAGAATTTCTTCATCAAAAACATTCTGAACCCCGAAACGAAGGGTCAGACCCTCAAGCATTGGGGGGAAATAGGAGAGGGTGAGATCCACCTTATTGTAGCTCTGCAGGTCATGGCGGTGGTCGTTTTCCTCCCTGGCCCGTTGATCAACAAAGCGATACTGGCAGGCCAGGGATATCCAGGGCGCTGGCTGGTAGATCAGGGCGGCATTGGCAAGCCATTGTATGGCCCCCACCACCTCTTCGCTGCTGTCCATATCCTTGGTGCGGGCATAGGAGATGTTGCCGTCAAATTTCAGGCTGGGGATGATCTGCTGCTCCAGTTCAAGCTCAAAGCCGCGTTGCTTAGCGCCATTGCTGTTGGTGTATTGAAAAGACGGGTCAGTTGGATCATTAAGGGCCCTGGGCTCCAGGACAATGAGATCCTTGAGTCTGGAGTAGAAGAGGGTGAATTTTGCCGTATGTCCCGTGATCCTGTGGATATAGCCAAGCTCGTAAGTGTCAATGGTTTCCGGATCGATGTCACGGTTGCCAGCCAGCATGCTCTCGGAGCCGGAAAGCTCCATAAATGTGGGAGGCCTGAAGGCCCTTGCCGCCTGGGCCTTGAGGATATGATTGTTGTGTGGTTGCCAGACCCCTGCCAGCCGGGGTGTGAGGCTGTCGCCGGAGTCGCTGTAATGATCGGCCCGGATCCCGGCGGTAATGGTGATGGCGGGGGTCATCGTGTAGACGTCCTGGAGGATGACACTGTATAGATCCCGGCGGCTGTCCCTGTCCACAAAGATATCGTCGCCGCTGTATTTTTGCCAAGGGGCAGGGGCGTAGGTGTTGAGGTCGAAGTTTGTTTTCTGCCAGATATCGGCGATTTTAATATGGCTATAGGAAAAGCCAGCCAGGATGGTGTGGTCTTCCACTCCCTTCCAGGTACCCTCCAGGCAGGTGAAGAGTTTTTCCTCTGTGCTGGCTAGGGAGTACAGTATGCCGTCTGGGTAAGTGTAGCCGGTGATAGGAACCAGGGTGTTTGTCGGTGACAGGCGTTTTTGGTCAACCCCGTAGGTGTACTCCTGCCAGCCTGCCTTGAGTTGAAGGTCAAGGTCATCATGGAGGTTGAAGAGCTGTCTGGCCTCCATGGTTTTGTAGGTGTGTTCATTTGCCCTATGGCCTTGCTCCACAGGCTGGATGCCGTAGAAATCACCGGAACCTTCTTCCACATAGTGGGCCAGCAGGGTGAAATCCTTAAAGGTCAGGTTGGTAAAGATGTTGGCGGAATCACGCTGCTCATTGCTGTTACCGTAATTACCGAAGCTGTCAGGGCCACTATAATGGGACTGTCCGTCTGTTTGGCCCATGGAGGCATTGATCGAGAGATGTACATCGTTTGATTCATCAGCAAAATGGGCCATGGCGCCGCCGGTATAGGATTTGTTGCGCCCCAATGTTGTAAAGAGCCGATTGTCTTCCTCCCGGGTAATAATATTAATGACGCCGCTATAGGCAAATTCACCGTGCACGGCCGCACCAGGGCCGCGGATGATCTCAATGCGCTCGATCTGCTCAATGGGCATATTGCAGACGCCGGTGGCAAAACCAAAGAGGGTGGTGTTGAGGGGGGTGCCGTTTAAGAGGATCATGGAGGTGGCAGAGATATAGGGGCTGCCGATCCCGCGGCTGACCAGGGATGGGGTGCCGTCGCTGCCGAATTTGATATCCAGGCCGGGCACCAGGGTCAGGGCCTCCATGATATTTCGTTTACCCCGGGCCTCCAGGTCCTTGCCGTAAAGAACCGTGACCATGCCAGGGATATAATCGGCGTTCATCTTGGTCTTGGTGGCGATCTCGGTATGTTTGTCAAGGACGTTGAGGAGGTGGGAGAGTTCCTCTGCGTCGTCGCCGGAAAGGTCATGATTGTCCGCCAGGCTCCAGGTGGAAAGGGGGCAGAGCAGCAGGAAAAGAATACATATGGGACGAAAAATTTGTAACATATAAAAAAACTCGAAAAAATTGCCGGCCTTGCCGTGGTCCAGTAGGGCGGAGTGAAACGTTATCAGACCTTATGAACCTATTTATTTATAGGGAAAAGGGCATCATGGGCTCCTTGGGACAGATTGTTTGAGGTGAAAAAAATATAATAGCCCCCGGGATTGAAAAGTCAATGTAATTACCCTGGTAACTCTTTGAAAATAGATGCCTTTTTAATTTTCTGCTTAAGGAGCTGGTTAAGTTTGGTGTCCGTGCCCATGGCAAGCAGATCCCCAAGGCTGGCGTCCAACACCTCGGCAAGATCAGGGGGGGTGCTGCGGGCGTCCATGGCTCCCCGTTGGGCCTCGTGGCGGTCATGGGCCTCGGTGATTAAAATAGTCACCAGGGTTTCCATGGCTTCATTGTTTTCCAGCAGGATGGCCGCCCATAGCATATGCTCGCTGTTTGGGTTTATCTTACTGTCATTATGGTGAAATTCACGGTGCAGGCGCATCATGGCCAGTTTTTTGACCAGGGCGGCCTGTAAGCGGAGGCGCAGGGGGCCTGGGGCTGGTTCAATCCCCTGTTTTAAATCTTCTATCATGGTGGAAAACATCTTTTGAGCACCGGGTGGTCTGTTTGCTGGGATCGAGAAAAAAGCCGTGCCGCTGGAAGAGATATGTAATTCACAATAGTGACAATCGAAATGTATTGCAAATTGCCCTTTAATAACGCGGAGCTAAGATTGACAAGTGGCTGGCTTGATGCTAGGTTCGTTGGCCAGTGCGTATAATTACCTGGGTGGTTCTACCTGTGTCGTGTTCCAATAATTACAAATGTGATTACCAACGAACTTCAGCCTATTTTCTGAGTCATTCCCGCGAAGGCGGGAATCCAGAGGCTTTGGCGAGAACTCCTAGATTTCCGCCTTCGCTGAAATGACTTTTGTGGCTAAGAATTA
>JAUVQZ010000008.1 GCA_030597865.1 Pseudomonadota bacterium
CCGTAAAAGGGCGTTCATCTTAGGAAAAGGTGAGATCCTTATCCCATCTTTAGGCTATAACCTCAACAACTTCCATGAAGAGATGATCAGGGAGATACGCCGTCTATCTTTTCCCCTTTGCCCTCTCCTGTAATGCCTTGATAAAGATCCAGCCATAGTCAAGGGCCGCATAGATGCTCAAAAGAACCGAAACCACAAGCACCACTTTTGTTTGGGCTGGAAAAACGAGCACAACGGCAAACAAAAGAAACTGAGCGGCCGTGGCAATCTTGCCTGACCAACGGGCATCCATCTCTTGAAAGGAATGCCAGAGACGCAGGGAAAAGGCATAACCAGCAACAAGGGCCACGGTGAGGTCCCGGGCAATAATAGCCGGAACGAACCAGAAGGAAAATTTCCCGGCCCCGGCCATGGAGAGGAGCACCACCAGGACAAAGGCCTTATCAGCCACCGCATCCAGGAGACCACCCTGCCAGCTTGAAACCTGCCAACGCCGGGCGATCCAGCCATCGAGAAAATCTGTGCAGCCACTGGCGATTACAAGCCATAGCCAGAAACTTTCCGGAACAAAGGGAAAGACAAAGGCCAGTAACAGCCGCAGGCCCGATAATATATTGGGGACAAATCGCATTATTCAACCCACCTCAAGGCAGCCATTAATCACCTTGGGGTTTGAAATATCTTGCAGGGGCGCGCCCCTGCAAAAAAGCAGGTGCCTTAATGACAAATCACATTGCAGATTATCCCTTTCCGCCCTCATCCCTTACGCAGGGTGACAAGGGTAATTTCAGCTGGACAGTTAAAACGAAGGGGAATACCCGAGGCACCTACCCCCCTGCTGGTATATCCTGTCATCCTGCCATACCGCCATCTGCCTGAGGCCGTAAAACGGGGCGCCCTACTGTTGGTGAGCAGAGGCCCGCTACCGGGCAGACAGATCTGGCCGCCATGGGTATGGCCGCAGAGATAAAGCCCTGCTCCATGACAGGCCGCCTCTTTATATGCCTCAGGGGAGTGGGCCAGAAAGATCACCCCCTCTCCCAAGGGAACATCCCGAAAGGAATGGGGCACATTATGAGTCTTATAATAATGTGGATCATCAACACCAACAAGCCATATTCTATCCTTACCCCTGTGGAGCGGCCATGCCTCATTGATGAGCATGGTAATACCAGCGTCCTCAAAATCAGGTGTCATCTCGATACAGTCATGGTTACCGAGCACGCCGAAAATCCCATGCAGAGCACGAACCTCAGGCACAAGCCGACGCAGATGACGGAGACAGGGCGCTATGGGGCCATAGGTCTTCATCCGTATATCGCCACCAATCAGGCAGAGATCGACCTCAGTGTGCCTGAGATGTTTAATGATCCTGCCGGTCAATTGGTCCAGGCCGTCCAGATGGAGATCTGTTAGCAGCATGACCTTAAAGCCATCAAAGGACGCAGGAAGGGTATCAAGGTAAAAGTCCTGGTGCACCGTCCTGATATCCAAGGCATTTTCCATCCCCCTTTGCTGCAGACCAATGATCTTAAAAAAAGAGGTGAGGAAAATCTGGTCGGAGAGAAAACTTGTCAGATTGAGAACAGTCTGCCAGCGCGCCAAGGGCTCATGACAGGAGCGCCATTCACGGAAACGAATAGTTGACCGAATGAAGCGGGGATAATTCCCATGATGGGGATGGGAGGAAATAAATTGCCAGAAACAGGCCCCCAAATATGCCAGGGGAATGAAGACACTCAGCACGATGAGAAATTGCCACCAAAGCAGATGGAAATAGTTATTTAGAAGCAGGAGTGGGAAGAGCCCCTCAAATATCTGGTCCAGGATAAAGACCGAACTACCAGACGATCTCTGCAACCGGCGCTTTACAAAACTCGACAGCAAATCACCAACCATGGCGAGTAAAGCGGCAAGGCCAGCAATCCACCACGGCAAGTTGATAAAAAATGAGGCTGCCGCGCCCCCTAGGACACTGGCCAAAATACCGCGGATTGTTTTATGGCGGCCAAGGAGAGGTTGTTTATCGAAAAGACAGAGGCCACCGTCAACCCGCCAGCGAAATCGTTCACCAAGCAGCAGGTGAGCAAGGGGCGGGAGGAGATTGACCCAGAGGAGAAAAAGGATAATCTTGGCGGATACAAGCATCAGCTGCCCCACTTTATTATCGAGGAGACGAAAACGTCCAGGGCGGGATCACCAGAAACAATGCAGGGCAGTCTCGACAAACATGCCGCTATGATTGCACCATCACTATCTCAGCCCAGCTTGCCATCGGGACGTACCGGATGGTAATGGACATAGACCCGGCGCATGAAGTCAATATTCTCAAGCAAGAGCAGCTCCGCCTGGGTGGCAATATCATCCCCCTGGGAGACGGTTAAGGAGCCCTCGACCCCAATGGTGAGGTTAACCACCAGATAAGGGCCGAACCGATGGGCATAAACCTCCTCCACGGCCTTAACCCCTTGCAAAGGACCGAGCAAGTCCTTGATATCCCTCGCCAATTTCTTCCCTGGCAGGGTGGCCATCAAATCCTCAGTGGCTGAACGGATGATCTCAATTCCGGTGTGGAGAATGATCAAGGAGACCACGGTGCCAGCCAGGGGGTCCACCCAGGGATGCCCCATCCGGCCAAAGAATATGCCGACGGCAGCAGCAAGAGAGGAGAAAATATCATTACGATGATCATGGGCCAGGGCAATCACCGCCTTATTACTTGTCTGATTGCCGATGACAAATGTCCAGCCGGTCAGACAAATCTTGAGGGCAATGGAAAACAGGGCGACCCACAAGGCCAGTATAGTGGCGCCACCATAGTCGCTGGTCAACATCAACAATTCATAAACATTATTGACGGTATTCCAGAAAATAGCGATGGCAGTGGTTATGACAAAAGCACCAACTATGACGGCGGCGATGCTTTCAAGCTGATCATGGCCGTAGGGGTGGTCATGGTCGGCAGGTTTGCCTGAGAGCTTAAGAAAAATTGTGACGACAATGCCATAGGCCACATCAGAGGTGGAATTAATGCCATCGGCAAGCAGGGCGGGACTGCAACCGATAATACCGATACTGGCCTTGAGAACGGCAAGCAGGGCATTGGCCCCCACTCCGACATAGACTGCCAGCATGCTTTTTTGGATGCGTTGTTCCATTTGGGGACAGAGAGTGATTAATGGACCAAAGGCCCTTGGTCAAGATGCACAGAACGGATAGAGGTCCAGGGCCAGCGCCATGGGTGGATGAATTTGGTGCAGATCATCTGTGTATAAACATGTTACACATCCAGGCCCCAAATATCGCGGGCATACTCCTTAATGGTGCGATCACTGGAAAATTTACCAATCCTCGCCACATTATAGATGGATCTGCGGGTCCAACTCACCTTGTCACAGAAATCCTGTTCAATCACGGCCTGACAGTCGAGATATTGTTCAAGATCAGCAAGCAGCAGGTATTGATCCTGCTCACTCATCAGACTATTGGTGATGTCCTTAAAGAAATCCCGGTCACCATTACTAAAGGTGCCGCTGGTGATGGCCCCCATAATCCGGGAAACATGGTCACTTTCCGTACAGATTCGTTGCGGTGACCGGCTCATATGCTTTTTCTCAAACTCCGTCTCTTCGGCGGTAAGACCGAAGATATAAATATTTTCCCGGCCGACCTCCTCAAGGATCTCAATATTGGCGCCATCAAGGGTGCCGATGGTAAGGGCGCCGTTCAGGGCAAACTTCATATTACCGGTTCCGGAGGCCTCGGTTCCAGCGGTGGAAATCTGCTCGGAAAGATCTGCCGCCGGAATAATCATTTCAGCCTTGGAGACGTTGTAATTTGGGATAAAGGAGACCTTGAGTTTGTCGCCCAGGCGGGGATCATTATTTACCACCTCAGCCACTGAACAGATCAGCTTAATAATCAACTTGGCCTGGATGTAGGAGGGCGCCGCCTTACCTGAGAATATCTTGGTGATTGGTGTTTTCACACTATCAGGATCATCGAGAATACGAATATAGAGGGAGATGATATGGAGACAGTTAAGAAGCTGCCTCTTGTACTCATGGATCCTCTTGACCTGGACATCAAAGAGAGATTCCGGATCAACTACCGCCCCACAATAATCTGTTATCCTCTTCAGATAGCGCTTCTTGTTGGCAAGCTTGACCCTTTGCCACTCTTCCAGAAAGGCGGAATCGTTTACAAATCCCTCCAACTCCCTCAACCTGTCAAGATCTTTGACCCAGGCCGGCCCTATGGCATCGGTGATCAGAGTAGCCAGGCCTGAGTTGCACTTAAGGAGCCAGCGGCGCGGCGTAATGCCGTTTGTCTTGTTATTAAACTTGCCGGGATAGAGGCCATGAAAGGTTGGGAAAATCCTGGTCTTCAAGAGGTGGGTATGCAGCTCAGCAACACCGTTTACGGAGTGACTGCCGATAATGGCCAGATGGGCCATCCGCACCCTTTTACCACTGGTCTCATCAATTATAGAAAGCTGCCTGATTTTTCCGACATCGCCGGGAAATGTCTCAGCGACCATGGTGAGGAAACGTTTGTTTATTTCATAGATGATTTCCATATGACGGGGCAAGACCTTACCCACCAGTTCAACAGACCAGGTCTCTAGGGCCTCGGGCATCAGGGTGTGGTTGGTGTAGGCAAAGGTCCTGACCGTAATATCCCAGGCATGTTCCCAATCAAGGCACTCGTTATCAACAAGCAGCCGCATGAGTTCTGGGATGGCAATGGCCGGGTGGGTGTCATTGAGCTGTACAGCCACCTTGTCGGGGAAGAGATCAAAGGAGCCGTGTTTCTTCTTATAACGTCTGAAAATATCCTGGAAGGTTGCAGCCACAAAAAAATACTGCTGCCTGAAACGGAGCTCCTGGCCCTCCACCATGATATCGGATGGATAGAGGACCTTGGAGATCGTCTCCGAGGCAACCTTGCTCTGCACAGCGCTGATATACTTACCCTGGTTAAAAAAGCCGAGATCAAGCTCGCGGGAGGCCTTGGCAGTCCAGAGACGCATATTAATGACATGGTCGTTATTAAAGCCAGGCACCAGCATATCGCAGGCCATGGCCATGACATCTTCCGTGTCCACCCATTTGGAACGATAACGGCCCTGGTCATCTATATAACTATGAACCTTGCCATAAAAATTAACCGGGAAGAGATGCTGGCTCCTCTGAAACTCCCAGGGAGAGCCGTATCGAACCCAGTTATCTGGGCTCTCCATCTGAAAGCCGTCAATGAGCTTCTGGTAAAACAGGCCATACTCGTAGCGGATGCCGTAACCATAGGCCGGTATCTTCAGGGTGGCGATGGAATCGAGGAAACAGGAGGCCAGACGACCTAAACCTCCATTGCCAAGGGCGGCGTCCTCCTCCAGCTCCCGTAACTCTTCTAGGCTGTAACCAAGATCATGCAGGGCCTCTGTCGTCTCATCAAGGAGACCGAGGTTAATCAGGCTATTGCCCAACGACCGGCCAACAAGAAACTCCAATGAAAGATAGTAGACCCGTTTCTGGTGCTTGTCATAGTATTGCTTCTGGGTGTTGATCCACTTCTCCACCATGATATCGCGCAGGGTGTAGGCCAGGGCCTTATAGGTATCCCGGGCACCTGCCCGGTCAGGGTCACGGCCCTGAAAACTTAAGAGATGATGATGGAGGCATTTTTTTATATTTTCCGCCGTTACCTCTCCAAAAATCTGATCATAGAGATTTTCCTTCTTTTTCTTCCCTGTGCTTGTCATAGACTTTCCTTCAATGGAAGAGCTCCAACCCCATTACTGCCAAGGGGCAAGTTCATAAATAGCTTAACAGCTTAATAAATAAGCTTACAATGGGAGGAAATTAGCGGTCAAACTATATAAAAAAAATGGTTTAAATCTTCTGGCGGGCCAGCCACTGGCGGGAAGCATCACGATCAACCACCTCACCAGCAACCTGGGCCTGCTGCAGGGCATCAAGGAGCTGTTTAAAGGCCGGGCCAGGAACAAGGCCGGCATTAATCAGATCATGGCCGCTGAGCAGGGGCGGACCGGCCAGCACAGGGGCAATGTGATCCTCCAGCTGCCGCTGGACCTGGCCAAACAGGATGGCCAGCTCGTTTTCCATGTCCTGGGGTTTCGCCTCGCCCTGCCCTGCCAGGCTGTCAGCCATGGCGAGCAGAAAAAGACCTGGCAGCTCACCACCAATACTTTTTACGAGCCGCAAACAGGCCTTGGCTGACACCGGTCCCCTGCGCAGGATATTGCAGAGGTGAAAGGGACGCATATGTTGGCAAATAAGGAGAGAGACCTTGTCAATATCAATATTGGCAAAGCGCAGGCGTTTGGCCATTGCAGTAAAAAGGCGGGCCCCCACCAGATCATGGTTGTAAAAGGTGATCCTGCCCCCCTTCATTGCCTGGGTCTGGGGCTTACCAAGGTCGTGAAAAAGGGCGGCCCAACGCAACCAGCGCCGATGGTCACTTCTTCCCAGATACGTCTTGATCACCGGGACTGAGGCAGGAAAATATTTTTCCGGCCGGCTCATAATATCGTCCATGGCCTCCAGGGCGGCCAGATTATGCTCGAAGACATCAAGGTGATGACTGGCAGGCTGCTCCACACCGGCACCGCTCATAATTTCCGGACATACCTCAGCCAGAATGCGGCTCTGGGCCATGCCCCGGACAATGGAAGAGGCCCGAAAACTATCAAAGATGAGATGCAACTCTGAGGCGATGCGTTCTGCTGCAGGCCGGGCAAGCAGATCCTTCTGCTGCCGGGCCAGGTCAATGAAATCCTGGTGCAGGCCAAAACCGGTCTGGGCCTGCAACCGAAAACCGCGAAGAATACGCAGGGGATCATCCAGCAGGGCGTCATCATAGACCAGCCTGATCAGTTTGCGCTGCGTATCAAGCTGACCGCCGCAGGGATCGATGATCACAGGGTCCTTTTTATGGGCAAGCCAATCTTCAAGGGCAATGGCCATGGCATTGATGGTGAAATCCCGCTTGGCCAGATCCCCCTGGATGGTTACTGACCCGTCCTTGAAAACGGCCAGATCAATAATATGGCCGTGACACACGAGGCGGCCAACCCCTTCATCTTCATCAAGGATGATAAATTTCCCCGGCAGAACAGTGGCCAAGCCTTGACCAAAGGCAAGGGCATCAGGGTCAACGGCCAGATCAATATCCAGGGCTGTTCGCCCCAAGAGCAGATCGCGGACAGCACCGCCCACCACATAGACCTGCCGTCCCAGGGCCCGGGCCTGATCATCAATTTTTGCTAGGATGGTTTGCATGGATTTAAGAGCGCCGAAAGAGATTCATGGTTTATCCAGTGTCTGTCCATACATGGGGATTTTTTTTCGGGATCAGGTAGGCGTAGACTTCGAGCTCGCCTAACTCCGAGCATTTTTTTGGGCATGACGCCGAGATCAACGGACCATTTATGGACAGGCACTCTTCTATCATGCCCGACAGGTCCATGGTTGTCCAGCATGGGGTCCTGTGTTTTCACCTTGCTGCCCCAGCCGGTTCAAGGTATTTATGGCTATCATTAAAGGAGAAACCATGAAGATGAGCCGCCTACCCTTAAACCACATTGATTTCCAGGACGAAGCCTACCTCCTGCAACCCATCCCCAGCCATGAACCACCCCAGAGGCTTGTGGCCTCTATCAAAAGGGTGGGCATTCTCCATCCGCCCTTGGTTGATGCGGCAGAGCGGGGCAGGTATCGGATAATTACGGGGAGAAACAGGCTCCTTGCCGCCCACAAGCTCCATTTCACATCCTGCGACTGCCATGTGCTGCCGGCCGGTTCATCCCCCCTGGAAACCTTTGCCCTGCTTCTTGAAGAAAAAATAGCCTCGGCACCTCCCACCGTTGTTGAACAGGCAATTTTTTTCAAAAAAATAAGCCCCTGGATCGATCTTGACCAAGCAGCTCGCCGCTTTCTTCCCCTGCTTGGTCTGGAGGCCCACCCATCCCAGGCCAAGAAACTCCTGCGCCTGAACAATCTCGAGGAGGTTATCCAGCAGACCCTCCATCAAGGCGGTCTCGACCCGAAGGTTGCCCTGGAGCTTGAGAAGCTCTCCTTTGCCGACCGTATGGCCCTCTTTGAGATAATCATGGCCCTGAGACTCTCCGTGGGTAATCAAAGGAAGTTAACCCTCATTAGCAGAGAGGTTGCCGTTCGCAACCAAACGACCATTGCCGCTTTTCTGGGTGGCGATCAGAGCCAGGAGATACTTAACAACACCGCCCTTAATCCACCCCAGAAAACAGCCCATTTCATGAACTGGCTCCAGAAAGAACAGTTCCCCCGTCTCTCCCAGGCCGAGCAGGAGTTCAAGGATTTCTGCAAATCCCTTCATCTTCCCCCCGGCGCATCCATCCAGCACTCCCCCTCCTTTGAGAAAGATGAGATATCCCTTACCCTCACCTTCAAAAACCAGGAGGAGTTGCTGAATAATCTGCCGCAGTTGACCACGCCGGCCGGCAACGGCGAGGAGGCTGTCCGAGAATAGAAGTCGTAGCGAAAAGTTGGAAAATGTAGACCAGTTTTTCGATCATTTTCGGGCAATAGCTGCGCTATTAGACGAAAATTAGCGGGAAAATGGGCAAATTTCTCCAGCTTTGTAGCCGGCGAGCTATTCTCGGACAGCCTCCTAGGGCCTTGTCAAGCCAAACCTGCCAGGATCAGAACAGAATATCTGTCAAAAAAATGGGCGCTACGGATGGGCAACTAAGGGTCCTAAAGCGGTGCGTTGGCAAGAAAGAGGAAGTCCAGCTAAGGGTCTTCACAATGAATCCATGGCCTGGGAACATACCCCCTGCGGTCAAGCCAACAGATCGGTACTAAAATACCTCTCACCTGTATCGGGCAGGACAACAACAATATTCTTGTTATGATTTTCATCTCGGCCGCCAACCTCCAGGGCTGCCCAGACCGCCGCACCCGAGGAGATACCGCAGAGAATGCCTTCCTTAACTGCCAGAAGGCGGGCAGTGGCCATGGCGTCTTCGTTGGTCACCGTCACCACCTCATCGATGATAGCGGTATTCATGGTCTTGGGGATAAAACCGGCGCCGATTCCCTGGATTTTATGGGGCCCGGCAGCACCGCCGGAGAGGACAGCTGAGTCCGCTGGCTCCACGGCAATGGAGACAAATGCCGGTTTGCGTGCCTTGATAACCTCTGACACCCCGGTTATCGTGCCCCCGGTTCCCACTCCAGCAACGAAGATGTCGACCTGACCATCGGTATCGTCCCAGATTTCTTCGGCGGTGGTGAGGCGATGGATCTCCGGGTTGGCAGGGTTGTCGAATTGATTTGGCATAAAGGCGCCAACGGTATTGGCACAGATCTCAGCGGCCTTGGCGATCGCCCCCTTCATCCCCTCGGCGCCCGGGGTCAGGACCAGTTCAGCACCGAGATGGCTGAGAAGTTTGCGCCTTTCCAGGCTCATGGTCTCAGGCATGGTGAGAATCAAACGATATTTGCGGGCGGCACAGATAAAGGCCAGGGCAATACCGGTGTTCCCGCTGGTGGGTTCGACAATGACCGTATCCCCATTAATCAAACCACCTGCTTCACCTGACTCAATCATTGATTTGCCAATCCTATCCTTGACACTGGACAACGGATTGGCTGATTCAAGCTTGCCATACATAATGGCGTTGACGTCCTCGCTGATATTATTCAACCTGATAAGGGGGGTGGATCCGACTACCTGGGATAAATCGTTGAATATCCGCATAACCTTTAACTCCTGAATTCAGATTTATTATTGCCCTGTATCATATGCCGCTACCCGAATAGATCAATCCCGGTTTCTTAAGGATCACCTTGGTGTCGGCCGGGACACTCTCTGTGAGCCAAATATTGCCACCTATCACCGTTCGAGCCCCGATCACGGTGTCACCGCCGAGGATGGTGGAATTGGCGTAAATTATCACATCATCATTAATGGTTGGGTGGCGCTTGATGTTACGGTAACGCTCTCCAGCATCATGGGGCAAGGAGAGTGCCCCCAAGGTTACCCCCTGGTACATCCGTACCCGGTCACCAACCACCGTTGTCTCACCGATGACCACCCCGGTGCCGTGATCGATGAAAAAACTTTTGCCGATAACCGCCCCCGGGTGAATATCAATGCCCGTGATGCCATGGGCATATTCCGTCATGATCCTCGGCAAAACAGGCACGTCGAGCCTATGAAGTTCGTGGGCTATCCGATAAATAGTTATAGCCTTCAGGCCCGGATAACAGAAGATCACCTCATCATGGCCTTTGGCGGCAGGATCACCGTCAATGGCCGCCTGGATGTCAGTGGTCAGCATCTCGCTGATCACCGGCAAGGCCTGAATGAACTTAATGGCCTTGTCATTGCCCTGTTCCTTGCATCTGAGGCAATCCTGACCGGATTTAAAAAATTCGTGTTGAATGGCCAAGACGATCTGGGCGGCAATATTCTCAAAGAGTTCAGTGGTCTCCTGGCCAAGGCAGTATTCCAGATTGGCAGGATTAATGGCGCTGCTGGAGAAAAAACCGGGAAAGAGAACCCTTCTGGCCTGATCAATAATCTTGACGACACTTTCATAGGCTGGCACGGGAACCGATCCCAGATGACCGAAACAACTGTGCTGACTACAGGAGGCCGCGAGTTTCTGTACCACCGGCGGAATATCCCCGTAGAAATGATTGATGTTACCCACACCATCACAGCATTGGCCGTTATCAAACTTGTTTTTCAACATTTATCCATATCCTGCTGATGTTATGGTTGCCCTTTATTGCCGTTATTCCTTCTGCTGACCAGAAAGACCCCGAAGGTGGCCCGCAGATTGGGCAGAAAGGTAATTATACTTCCCTGCAGATCATGGCTATGGGTGTTGATGGCCACCTCCCTGATCAGGCGGCAGCCGGTATTTTTGACGAAACGTCGGAAATCCTGGATGGTGATCACCCTTATGTTCGGGGTGTCATACCATTCATAGGGGAGCTGGCGGTTCTTGGGGGCATATCCAGAGAAAAGTATCTGGAGGCGAATAGACCAGTGGCTGAAATTAGGAAAGGAAACAATAATTTGCCGGCCGACCCGCAATAACTCCTTGATCAGTTTATGGGGCCCATACACCTGCTGGAGGGTCTGGCTCAAGATGACGTAATCAAAGGCATTATCCGGATAATCCACAACCTCTTCAGTGATATCACCCTGGAGAACCTGGACCCCCCTCTCAATGCATATGGCCACCTTTTCCTCGGAACTTTCAATACCGGTGCCGATGATCTGTTTTTCCTTTTTCAGGGAGCTGAGCAGATCCCCCTCGCCGCAGCCCAGATCCAGAACCTTGCTGCCCGGCTCGATCCATGAGGCGATTATCTGGAGGTCATAACGCATTACTGTTCCCTTCCTCGTAGAGGCGTTCTATAAACGTGCTGATAAGGCTGTGCTGGCGCTTGTTGGGCAGCAAAAAAGCATCGTGACCACATTGGGCCTCAATCTCGCAAAAGCTTACATCCAGGCCGTTTTTTTTCATGGCCTTGACCATATTGCGGGACTGATAGGTTGGATAGAGCCAGTCAGAGGTGAAAGAAATCACCAGCATCCTGGCCTTGACCTTGGCAAATGCCTCCACCTCCGAATCATTGCCGTGCTGGCGTTTCACATCATAATAATCTGCCGCCTTGGTGAGGTAGAGGAAGGAATTGGCGTCAAAGCGCTGGGTAAATTTTGATCCCTGGTAACGCAGGTAACTCTCGACCTGAAAATTGGCCTCAAAATCAAAGGCAAGGGTTTCTCGATCCTGGAGACGGCGGCCAAACTTGCTGCGCATGGCATCGTCGGAAAGATAGGTGACATGGCCAACCATCCTGGCCAGGGCCAGACCAAGAACAGGACCGGGGCCTTGGTAATAATCGCCTTTATTAAAGTTGGGGTCAGACATGATGGCCTGCCTGCCGATCTCATTAAAGGCAATGGCCAGGGCGGAATGGCGGGTGGTTGTGGCCAGAGCAATGGCGGATTTAACCATCCCAGGATAGCTGATCGCCCACTCCAGAACCTGCATACCGCCCACCGAGCCACCGATAACAGAGAGCAGGCTCCTGATTTGCAAATGGTCAAGCAGGGCTTTCTGCACCTTGACCATATCTCCAATGGTCACCACGGGAAAGGTCAACCCATAAGGACGGGCAGTTTCGGGGTTGATGGAAGACGGACCCGTGGTCCCCTTACAACCCCCCAAGATATTGGAGCAGATGACAAAATACCTATCCGTGTCAATGGCCTTGCAGGGGCCGACCATGGTGTCCCACCACCCTGGTTTATGGTCACCCTCTTCATAACAGCCCGCCACATGGGAATCTCCGGAAAGGGCATGGGTGACCAGAATGGCATTGGTACCGCTGTCATTAAGGGACCCCAAGGTCTCATAGGCAACGGTGATCGGCCCCAGGCGGGCGCCGCTCTCAAGCAAGAGCTGGTTGGGGGGCTCGCCAAAGGTGAAAAATTTCTTCTCAACCATGACTTTGGATCCCCCACTGCGATCATGTTCACTATACTCGCTCATTTAGAGTCACCCACCTTAGAGGCTGTCCAGCGACTGGCCGAGATCGGCGCAGATGTCATCAACCGCCTCAATGCCCACCGAGAGTCGAACCAGATCAGCAGTGATGGACAGTTTCTGCCTGGTCTGCTCATCAAAGGAGAGGTATTGAGACGAATAGGGGTGAATGACCAGGGTCTTACAGTCACCCAGGTTGGCAATATTATAGACCATCTGCAGATTATTGATAAAGCGGAAGCATTGCTCCTGGTCGCTGAGTCCAAAGGAGAGAATACCGCCAAAACCAAGGCCCTTAAACTGGGCCTTGGCCGTGTGGCAGGAGGGGTTGTCGGTGAGACCGGGATACTTGACCCATTTGACTGCCGGATGCTGGGTTAGAAAAGCGGCGACCTTCTCGGCATTGGCCAGATGTCGTTCCATGCGCAGCGCCAGGGTGTCCATGCCGATCATGGTCAGGTATGAGTGAAGGGGCGCCTGGGTGGTGCCAAAATTTATATGGTGCTCACGCCAAACCTTGTCCCGATATGCCAACTCAGCCTTGCGATCAATGAAGGGCTTAAAATCAGGGAAACGATCAGTGGCCCAGTTGAATTTGCCACTGTCAATAACCACGCCGCCGGAGGCATTGCCATGGCCGCTCAGATATTTGGTGGTGGAGTGGATGACCACATCGGCGCCTAGTTCTATGGGTCGGCAGAGATAGGGGGTGGCCAGGGTGTTATCAACCAGGAGCGGTAAACCGTGGGAGTGGGCGATGCTGGCAGCTTGCGCCAGATCCGGCACATCCATCTTGGGGTTACCAATGGTTTCCAGGTAGATGAACCTGGTTTTATCGGTGATGGCCGCCTCCAGAGCAGCCATATCAGTGGATTCAACCATCTTGGCGCTGATGCCGTACTTCTTGAAGATGTTGTTGAAAAGGACATAGGTCGACATGAACAAAGAATTTCCGCAAACAAATTCATCACCGGCGCGTAACAGGGCCATGCAGGCATTGGTGATCGCTGCCATGCCGGATGACATGACAATTGCCCCGGCGCCCCCTTCAAGGGCTGCCAGTTTTTGTTCGAGGATATTATTTGTCGGATTGGTGAGCCTCATGTAGATATGGTCAGCGGTCTTACCGCCAAAGGTATCACTGAGATTTTCAGCGGTCTGGTGGACATTGGCGGTGGATTGATAGATAGGCGGCAATGTTGCGCCCTGCCAATCAGCTGGCGACTGGCATTCATGGATAACTCGGGTCTGGAAATCCTGATATTTTTTAGACGACATCGCGGGTTCTCCTCAGAGGAAGGGTTGGCTCGGCCATAGGGCCTTTGGGAACGATCCCAATGAATCCGTAAAAACAACAGGCTAAAAACAGAGGTAACCCCGCCTAATAATGAGACGTGCCCACTGTCTCTGCTGACATTTTTTTAACGGGTTGCCAAATAATAATATCCAAACAAATTTATTAAATACAGCGGGGCTCAAAGTAAATCAGCCAACACCTCGCAAGATCGACATTTTACCATCTTCTCATTCCAGTTCTTCATGGCTTTGCATTCACAGATTGTACCGTTAATAAACCAGCAAAGCTTACCGGCTTGAAACTCCCAGGCCGGGCATTGCTTGCGACGCTCCTGCGGACATTTTTTCACGGTCCAGCAGGATTTCAACTTCTCGCCGTCACCTCTGGCCCTGGAGAGGAGAAAGAATATCTGCCGTTCAACATGGGAAGGTATCTTTCGCCAGCCCTGTTCATAGCTATGCACAGCCTTTATCGACAGGCCCAGCAACTCTGCTATTTTTTTCTGGGTTTTCCCAAGAACCTTACGGGCCTTCAGAAACTCATCACTCTCCATGGGAATGCCCCCGTCATTCATACTTTATCGTAGATATCTTCAAGACATCACCAAGATAGCACACCCATACCACCATGTGGTACACAAAAACAAAAAAAATGATCTCCCAACCAACACTTTCGACACTGCCTAAACATGAATGGATTGGCCATTTTGCCATGGCAGACGCAGTTCCAGGGGAGATTTGAGAGGGGCATTTTTCCGGTGATGTTTTGCCTGTCTGATACGGGGCAAGGCGGAACCGCATTAGGTGGGCTGTTAAAATTTCTCAACGGCCCGGATGATCTTAAAATAATTGGCAAAGACCTCGGTGCGGGCAGAGACAGAGGTATCTTGGGCCCGTGATAGATTGGCAATGGCATCGAGGAGATCAGACTCCTTTTCAAGGCCTTCCGTGTATTTTAATCTGGTAATACGTAAGTTTTCTTCGGCCTGTTTAATGCTGGTCTGGGAGATAGCGGCATTGTCGATACTCACCCCATAGTCAAGAAAGAGGTTGGTCAGTTCCAACTGCAGGGCCTTTTTCAACTCCTCGAGTTGGGCGGCAACGCTTCGTTTTTCGCTGCGCATTTTGCTGATTTCAGCCTGTTGGGAAAAGCCGTCAAAGAGCGTAACGGTGAGAACCGCTTTGCCGCGTAGCTCTTCTTCGTAATAGCTGCCGTCACCTGTAGTATGATCATTTTCATATTTCCGGTAGCTCCCGCTTATATCCAAACGGGGGTAACGACCGGCATAGGCCGCCTTTGCCTGCAGGGCAACGGCCCTGTTTATCTCTTCCAAGGTCTTTATCTCACTGCGGTTGGCCAGCATGTTTATCTGGTGATTGCCCTGATCCTCCAGGACTGGCAACCGGGTAAACCCTGAAAAATCAAGATCCTTCAGGATGATAGTCTGGTCTGCCTCAAAGGCCAGGCGCTGCAGGCTTTTTGATAGTTCGGCCCGGGCCTTTTTGGCAGTAATGGTGGCATTGTCGAGATCAACATTAAAGCGCAGTAACTCGTTTTTTTCAATAAGGCCCACCGAGTAGCGGTTATGGGCGTCCTCATACAGCTTTTTGAGGGTGGCATGGGATTCTTCAGCCACCTCAAGGCTGCTTTGTCGCGTAAAGATGTCAAGATAACGCAGGGCAACATGGAGCTGGATGTCCTGCTTGATGGCCTGCAGTTTATAATACTGGGCCTGTTCCAGGAGTCGGGCGGAGCGGATGTTGTAATAATCGTAGAAACCGGAAAAGAGGTTCCAGGTGATAAGGCCATAGGCCACGGAATTTTCCCGATACTCCCGGAGGTTACTCTCGTCCATGGAGTTGACGGTGTAGGAGATGTCAAGGTTGGGCAGAAAGCGGCTTCTGGCAATGGTGACATCCCGGCGGCTCTTATCCAGATTTGCCTGGTATTGCTCGATGATGTGTCGATTGGCTATGGCGCTCTTCTGGAGCTCGGTCAGACTGGCCCCATGACATGGCAGGGCTGTAAAAACGAGCATAAAGAGAAAACTATAGAGTTTCATGACGACTCCTTTCCATGCCGATCACAAAGGCAAGCAGCGAGGGGATGACAAAGAGGGTGAACAGGGTGGACATGGCAAGGCCGCCGAGAAGGATACTGCCCAGGCCTCGGTAGAGCTCACTGCCTGACCCCGTTGATAGTACCAGGGGCAGCATGCCACAAAGACTGGTGGTGGCGCTCATAAAGATGGGCCGGATCCTGGTCTGAACGGCATTGGAGATGGCTGCCACACCTTGCAGACCGTTAAAACGGACATTATTAAGGGATTGGTGGACGATCAAGATGGCGTTGTTCACCACCGTGCCGATCAAAATAATGAAGCCGAGCATGGCCAAGACATCAAAGCCCTGGGGGGCAATGAAGATATCCACCAGTCTCAGGCCAACAAAGCCTCCGGCCGCAGCCAGGGGGACGGAAAAGAGAATAATGAGGGGATAGAGAAAATTCTCAAAAAGGGCAGCCATGAGCAGATAGGTGATGAGCAGGGCCAGCAGCAGGTTCCACTGCAGGGCCACTCTTGTTTCCGTTAATTTGTCGGCATTGCCACCCACCGCCACATCAACCCCCTGCAGGGCACCGGCCTGTTGCAGTCCGGCAATGACGTCATCTTTTACGATTTCCATGGCGGTCTGCAGGGGCAGGCCCGGAGGCGGGGTGACCTGCAGGGTGATGGTGCGCAAGCGTTCCAGGTGGTTGATCTGTGGCATGCCCTGACTGTAGACAAGGTCAGCAACATCGCCCACCCTGATCAACTGTCCGAAATTATTGACAATGGTGCTTTTTAGGATGGCCTCTGGGGTGGTAAAAGTGGTGTCGTTGCCCTTGACCACCAGATCCACCTGCTTAAACCCCTCAGGTCGGTACTCATCAATCTTACGGCCATCCATCAGTACATCTATATAGATTCCGAGATCCTCTTCGCTCAGGCCGTTGGCCGCTAATTTTTCCTTGTTGGCAATGATCCTGACCTCTGGGTAGCTTGATTCCAGTGAGGGTATGGGGCGGATCTGGGCGCCGGGGATTTTTTGGCTGACCGTGCCAAAGAGGGCCTGGGAGGCCGTTATCATGGCCTCGATGTCTACTCCGGAGACATTAATATCAATATTATTACCCTCGCCAATACCACTTTCAAAGATGCCGGCCTGGATGCTGATCCCAAAAATTCCCGGAATGGAATTTATGATGCGGGAAAAGAGCGGCATCATCTCTTTGGCTCTTGTTTCATGCTCTGACAGGGCGCCAAAGAGGTGTATGCGGTCAGAGGCGACATAAAAAACCTCTTTGATCTGGGGGACGCCGTCCTTGCCATCCTCCTTTAGATAAGGCTCGACCTCGCTGTAGATATAACCGCCCATGTCCTTCATCTTGTCCACAGAATAGCCGGGCGGCGGGATGAGGATGTTTAAGACCAGATTCCTGTTGCCCTGGGGCAGATACTCAGCCGGAGGCATGAGCAGCACGGTAAGGCCGATGGATAGGCTGGTAAGAAGGACAACGGTGCCAAGGCGGTTGATGTTGTTTTTCAGACATAGGCCGGAGAGCCCCATCAGCCTGTTAACAAAAAAAGCACCGACCTTACTCTTCTTGGCCTCTTTTGAGGTGTTTTTCTGTTTGCTATAAAAGAGATGGATAAGGGAAGGAATCACCGAGATAGACACAAAAAGGCTCAGCATGATGGAGAAGGTGATGGCTATGGCAATATCTCGAAAGAGCTGGCCCGCCTCCTCCTGCATAAAGATCACTGGCAGAAAGACGGCAATGGTGGTGGCGGTGGAGGCCAGAACTGCTCCCCAGACCTCACCGGCGCCGTCATGGGCGGCGGCCATGGCCGATTTGCCCATTTTGCGATGGCGATCGATGTTTTCCAGAACCACGATGGAGTTGTCCACCAGCATGCCCACAGCAAAGGAGATGCCGGCCAGGCTCACCACATTGAGGTTACGGTCCAGCAGCCATAAAAAGATAAAGGTGCCGATGGCTGAGATTGGAATGGCAATGGCCGTGGTCAGAGTGGCCCGCAGGCTACGCAGAAAAACAAGGAGCACGCAGATGGCCAGGATGCCGCCCACCATGACGTTTTGTTTGACCAGATTAATGGCGGTATTGATGTAGGGCCGTTGGTCATGGACCCAGTCGATGTAGAGACCATTCTTGGCCAGCAGGCCCTCGTTAAGCTTGATAACCTCACCCTCAAGCTGATCCGTCATGGTCAGGACGTTGGCACCCTGCTCCTTGCGGACACCAATAACAATGACCTGGGTGCCGTTATGCTCAACAGAGACATCCTCCTTCTTAAAGCCATTGACCACCTGGGCCACATCATGGAGATAAACACGCTTGATGCCGTCTTCAAAAACCACGACGTCCAGGGCCTCGGCAGGGGACTGAAATTGGCTCACCGTCCGGATTCGGTAATTCTTTTTAGCAATACCAAGGACGCCAGCGGAAATATTCGTGTTGGCCTTGCGCACCGCATTGATTACCTGGCTGATGGTGATGTTGTGACGGGCCATCTTTTCGTCATCCAGGGTGATATGAAGCTCGTTTTCCGTGCCGCCAAAGACAAAGAGGGAGCCGACCCCTTTAACCCGTTCAATATGCTGGCGAACATTGTCTTCGAAAAAGGTCTTGAATTCATTGATATGCTGACTGTTTTCCGATTTGGTTTTCAGCATCATCCAGATCACCGGCGAGCTGCTGGCCCCAGCGGCCTCGATGGTGGGCTTATTGGCATTTTCCGGATAGCGCGGCACCTCATTCATCTTATTGGAGACGCGGAGCAGGGCGGCGTCAAGATCGGTGTCCAGCTCAAAGGCGAGGGAGATTTCACCATAGCTGTTGTAGCTGGAGCTCTTCATCTTTGTCAGACCTTGCAGCCCCTTGAGGACATCTTCCTGCCTTTCGATGATCTCCTTTTCGATTTCGTAGGGGGTGGCTCCCGGCCAGGTGGTATTCACCGTAATCTTCGGGGTCTCCACGTCGGGCGTGAGCTGGACGGGCAGCTTGTTAAGGCCGATAAGGCCGAACATCACCACCATAATGACGGCAACGGTGATGGAGACAGGTTTTTCTATGGAGGTCTTGATGATGTCCATTATTTTTCTCCCGCCACCACAACGGCTTGGTCAGGGCGAAGGCGCTCATTTCCTTCGATGATCACGGCCATGCCCGGTACGATATAGGGGTTGTCCACCCCCACCTTGTGGCCAAGAAAGGCGACGATATTCACCGGCAGGATGGCGGCCTTACCTTCCTTGACGGTATAGATAAAATCCTTGCCCTGGAATTTGATCAGGGCGTCCCTGGGGATAATCGATAGTTTCTGCTTGGCACTGGTTGCAACATGGATTGTGGCGGACATATTCTCGCTGATATTGTCCTGGGGAATAATTTTGACCTTTAAAAAAACGTTTTTGGTTTTTGGGTCGGCCTTGGGCGCAATGGCATGGATGGTGCCGGTAAGCTCGCTGCCAAAGGCGTTGATGATTACCGGTACGCGGTCACCAACGGAGATATGGCGCAGCATGGTCTCGCCCACCGGCACCAGGACAAAGAGATCGTTGGTGGCGCCGATGGTGACAATCTCCTTGCCCTGCTGGACCCAATCGCCGATATCGACATTTTTACGGAGAATCACCCCGTCAAATGGTGCTTTGATATTACTGCGTTTTTTATGGACAAGGAGCTTCTGTAGACTGTCCTCGGTGGCCTGCTTTTCCTTGGTCAGATCTTGGTGGGTGTAAAGGGCATCCTCGTAATCTTTTTCACTGATACCTTCCTTGGCGTAGAGCCTTTCCAGGCGAGTGAGGTTTTTTCCGGCCTTTTCAATCCGCAGGGCGATCTGGCTGATCCGGGTCTTGGTGAGACTGATATCGATGTCAAGGATTTCGGTGTTGAGGACGATGATGGATGTCCCTTTTTTGATGCGGTCACCCTCCTTGATGTGAATTGAGGCAACCAGGCCGGCCAGTTCACTGGAAATACGGCTGACCCGGTCATAATAAAGGCTGCCGAGCATTGACTGGTTTTGGGCAATATCCTCCTGGACGACCGTAGTGACGATGACCGAGGCAGGTGGTATTTCCCGGGCAGTGGCCAGGGCAGGGAGCAGAAGAGTGATAATTAGGAGGGTGTGAGGGAGGCGCATCATCATTCCTTGAACGTAGTTGGTTTATAATTATTTCAGTTCTATTTTATGGAGGTTGGCGGCTATTTTCGCAAAGACTCGGCGCAAAACCTGCTGGTCTTTGCCACTGATATCGGCCAGACATTTATCGTCAAAAGTATGGAAGATTCCAGTCACCTCTTTCACAAGAGATTCTCCATGACTGGTGAGAAAGACCAGGGAGGCCCGCCGGTCATTCGGGTTGTCTCTTCGCTCTATAAGAAATTTTTTCTGGAGACGATCCAGTATCCTGGTGAGATTTGCAGCAGACTTGTTGCATTGATCACCAATCTGGCGCTGAGTGAGGCCTGGGGACGCGGTGAGAATTTTCAAGGGATGGAATTGCTCAATGGTCAGCCCATAGGGCTTGAGGACTTTCTCGGCAATATTCTTGATATCTTGGGCGGTGTAATAAATCAGCCGGGTAAGGGGCTCTTTGTCATGGCCTGGCAGATTGCAGCTATCTATACTCATAGTTGACTCCTTAATAGTTCACTAGTTAAGTATACGCTAGGCAACTATGGTGTCAATGAAATAGTGGGTAGAGTTACGGGTCTTGATATTTTGGGGAAGGTTGCTGTGCGAGTGCTGGGCAAAGAAGAAGGGGGATAAGGAATGGTGCCCCTAGCAAGAATCGAACTTGCTCACATGGATTAGGAATCAAATACTCTACCCACTGAGCTATAGGGGCGTACCATTGCCCTGCCAATAACGTAAACAGGTCTGCGAAACAAGAAGATTTCTGCTTTGATTTTATAGCTTGGGTGGGGAAAATGGCTTCACAAAAGCCACTTCCAAATATTTCGTATACTCAGGAACAATCTCAACCTGTCACCAAACATCTCCGCTTAAAATTGCCCATGCAAAACCACTCTCTCCTTAAGCAAAATCAAAAAGTACAAGTTACAGCAAAATTAAAGGGGCCTGACACCTCTCTCCTGCCCACCCATTTGCGCAGACATGACGATGTGTTATTGATGACCTGGATGTTTTCATGTCAAGCAGGGGGGATTGATAGGCGTTTAAAGCCGATGAACCAAAGGAATGGGGAGCGAAGAGAGCCAGATGGTGAACCACTGGGAGGTGGGCCCTTGCTCAAGATGGCAGGGTAGATATTCAAGGGATATTTTCTGAGGGGGTAACTTGCTGCGCCCAATCGCTTGTTAATCAACGCCCCTACAGACCCAAACTCACCTTGCTCCACGCTGGAACAGGACAATCTTGACAGTTTGGAAGATGATGAACAAATCAAATGAGAGTGAAAGATTTTTCAAATAAAAAAGATCATATTCGAGCTTCCTCAGCGCATCCTCTTCTGAGGCGCCATAAGGATAACAAACCTGTGCCCAACCAGTGATTCCCGGCTTTACCACATGCCGTATAGAGTAAAAAGGAATCGTTTTGGCCAGTTGCCTGACAAAAATAGGCCGCTCAGGGCGGGGCCCGACAAAACTCATATCCCCTCGCAACACATTGTACATTTGAGGAATTTCATCGATCCTGGCCTTACGGATGAATGCGCCAAATTTTGTGACCCGGCTATCCCCCTGAACCGCCCAAACAGCACCGTCCTTTTCGGCATCCTGGCCCATGGAGCGAAATTTAATGACATCAAAGATGTCACCACCCTGCCCTACCCGCTGCTGGCGATAAAAAATCGGCCCTGGGGATTCCAGTTTTATAATTAATGCAGCGAGTAAGGTGATTGGCAGTGAGGCAAGAAGCCCGGAAAGGGAAATCAAAACGTCAAGGAGGCGCTTAATCCTTTCAGTCAGGCGGGAGACATGGAAACCATTTGAGAAAAGAAACCATGAAGGGTTAACTTTTTCCACGGGCATTTTCCCCGTGAGATCTTCATAAAAGGCCACGCCATCTACAATTTCAACCCCCATGAACTTATAGGAAATGAGGTCATGCATTGAAAGATGGCCCCTTCTTTCATCAAGTGCCAAAACAATTTTCTCAATATCCTTTGCAAGACAGCGTTCCCGAAAATCAGGGCTGTCCAGCGAGGGAGAGCTTGTTTGAGCAGAACCATCCCCACCCTTCAATCCCACCTGGGCGACTATTTTATAGCCAGAATCTTGTTTCCCCTCAACCGTCTCAGCAATTGTCTTTGCAAAATCTCCCGTACCGACAATGGCTATGGGCTGGGTAAACAATTTCCGTTCCAGTACCCAAAAATACAGGCATCTCCACAGAATAATAGAGGTACAGATGGCCAAAAAAGCTGATAGAAAAACTTTTGTGGATATTATAACAACAGGGAAGAAATAATAGAGAAGGCCAAGGGCGATACAACCAAAACCAAAGGCCTGGGTTATCCTTGTTATATTGTCAGCTATTCCTGTGACAATGCTTAAGTCGTAGAGATCAAAATAGTAAAGACATAACTGAAAGATGAGAGTTACAACTACAGCACGAAATGAATATAGGACTATACCATCACTGAATTGACCAGCTCCCTCCAAAAAAAAATAAACCACATTCAGCGAGAAAAAAATCAATACGCCTTCGCCGATAAAAAAAATAATATTTCGAATGGGATAATATTTATTAAAAATATACGGCATGAAACAAATCCATTATTAGAAACACTTTTGAGTCAAAATATCAAACTTCCATCACGACATATATGTATATGCCATATATGAATTCTATTATTTATAATTGTATTTATAATCATAGCTCGAATTCTTATATATAACAGAATCAACCTTACTCTCCTTATACGCATTAAACACAACACCGATAATCTTTTCAGCCCCCACTGTTTCTGAAAATTTTTTCACTAATTCTTTGCTGGAGGCCCCCCACCGAACCACAAGAATAACCCCATCAACCCGCTTAGCCAAAATGCTCGTCTCAGACGCCACAACCGTGGGTGAACTATCAAATAGAATAATGCGATCCTCATACCTTTCAGCAATCTCATCAATCAGAGAAAGAATTTTATTCGACGTTAAGAGTTCAGCAGGATTATGGGGCGGCCTTCCACTGGGCAGTAAAGACAACTTAGGCTGACCTGTTTTGCGAATCAAGAGGGAGAGATCAACATTATCCTGGAGATGATCAACAAGCCCTGTCTCATTTGCGACTCCAAACATTTTTGCCAAATTGGGTCGCCGGAAATCACAATCAACCATGAGGGCGTGATGTTCCATCTCTTCAGCCAAGACATATCCCAGATTGGCGCAGACAAAGCCTTTCCCCTCATTGGGAACCAGGCTGGTGATTAAAATGGTTTGTGGTCGCTTCCCCGATGGAGGATGAAGAATAGTCCCACGAAGACGCCGAAAATGTTCAATAATTGAAGAGTGCGGCTCAGTGGCCAGAAACAGGCGTTCATCCCAGTTATGCCGGCTCGAAATCCCTGCTTGTTGACGTCCACCTTTTTCATGGGCAAGGGGGGAGATGACCGGATCTTGCTCTTCTCCACCCCTTTTTATCTCCCCCTGCCTGCGCAAGGCCTTGGCAGGCGATGCCTTTTCCAGAGCGTCAGTAAATTTACCCACAGTAGTACTCCTTATTTTACAGGCTACCTTGCAAAACTGCTATTTTGCCCGATTACTGCGTCACGGCAAAAATAAAAATGCTCGCATATGACCAATATGCTGCGCTTTTTATTTTCACCGTTCCTTGTCCTCGAACAAAATATCTAGTTTTTCAAGATACCCTACAGATAGCCAGCAAGGGCTCTTCCTTGACTGGAGATCAACTTTTCACGAAGGCAACCGCCGTTCATACTCATAAAATAATGACACCTTTTTGCTGGAAATAGACCATAACTGCCCCCAATCCGACAAAAAACAGCCCAATAAAAAAATAGCTCAGCCAGGAAATGACCCTAGATCTTTTTTTCTCTTTATCTGTCACAAACAGGGGCACGGAACAAAGGACAGGAAGTTCCAAAAACTGCTCCACCTCGTTGGCATCTTTAAAAGATGTATCGAGAAAATCAAAAAAGAGGATAACCCCTATCCCACCCCCAAGGCCCAGGGCCAGCGCGCTAAGTGTGATCATGAAAAAATCTGGCTTGAGGGGTTTCACCGGCAGATAGGCGGAATCAACAATGCGAAACTGGCTCCCCTTTTGACGCCTCTCAATGGTTTCAGCAGATTCTGCGGCAAGGCTCTGGGACACAAGATTTTCGTAATGCTTTTTCAACTCATAATAATCTCTGGTTATTGAAGCCCATTCAGCCTCCCTGACAGGGGTATTCTCGACCCATTGTTGATATTTTTTCACCTGTTCTAGAATTTTACCACTATGACTCCGAAGACTCTTAAGACTGAGTTCAATTTCTTTTAATTGGACAACTCTCTGGTCTAATAATGCCCCCCTCCCCATTGGTGATGTTGTTGATAGTGCGGAACCAGCCTCGCCTTTGCCACCAACAGGACTAACCACTCTATCGGCCTGTTCGTTTTCAAGTTGACTCACCTGTTTTTTCAGTTGCTTTACAGAAGGATGCTCAGGTGTATATTTCGCTAATAAATATTTAAGGGCCTGACGGGCCGTTTCCAAATCATACAGCTCAGAATTACCACTGGCCTGATCTGAGTTACTGCCCATCCTCTTTTTCTGTAAATCATACTGCTGCTGGGCGAGAAGCCTTGTCTGCTCCAGGTTTTGGATATTTGATTGTACGACCTGGTACTGCTCCTGTAATGCGTTCAGCCTGCTCATATTTGCAACACGTTGATCAGGCATTTCATTATAATATTTAAGCTTATAGTCCCGCATAATTGTTTCTTTCTTATCAATGGACTGTTTGGCTATCTTCAATTCATACTTGATATAATCAGTGGTCTCAGAGGCCCGCTCCTCACGGAAACGAAGATTCTCCTCAATAAATTTTGAAGCAAGGGCATTCGTTACAAGCATTGCCTTGCGTGGGTCTTCATTGAGAAAGGACACCTGAAAAACATCACCACTCTTTTTTTCTGAGAAGATAACGATAGACTTATCACGCATCATGGCGACCACGTCTTCCAAGGGAAGTCCCTTGAGGGCCTCTCTATAAAGGTCAAATTCCTTAATAATCTTCTCGAGGCTGCCCCTGCTCGTCACATGTTGACTGACGGTATTAACCATCGCTTCAATTTTTTTACTGACTTCCGGCGTCAACTTAGAAGGTTTTATTTTTTGCTGCTCATACATGATCAGTGATGAGGATTGGTATACCTTGGGAGTCGTCAGATAGATGATAAGCCCACAAGAAATGGACAAAAGAACTGCAATGATGATTACTTTATCCCAGCGCAGGAGCAAATCAGCATATTTCTTAAAAACCTGATGTTGATTCGTATCCATAATATCCCTTACTATCTCGAAAAATAATGCTGCCGCCTATACAACAACAGCCTTCTTGACCATCTCATTTATCCAAGTGAATAGAACTACCACCGAAAGAAATCTTTATTGAAGCCCAGCTCAAGAAACAGACGATTATCATCATAGCATCTGGCTGGCAAATCTGCCTCCTTCCTGCTATATACGTATCTGGCGGTTGCCGTGTACCATCGCCCAAAGGTATACGCCAAGGAGGCTTCAGCCTGCAGCTTTTCCTCCTTCTCTTCCGGCCTTCGCTCCCAATACGTATCCTCTCGAAACGAAAATTTAACAGAGGTGAGTAGATTTTGGGTCAGGTTATAATTAAAATCAGTTTTAACCTGCCAATAACGGCTCACGTCTCCTTCAGAGGTCCCGTCAAACTGCCTTTCATCAATCCCCCCTTCCCCGGCCAAAGACATGGCGCCATGCTGCAGTTTTCGATTGATTGACATCAGATAATATAAAGATTTTTGATCATCCAGTTCATCACGGAGCAGGAAAACTCCACCACCCTGGATGCTAACATCAAATGCTGTTGACACCTGACGCTCAAAACCGAGACTTACCCTGCTAAGATCATAATCCTCCTGCAGGCCTTCATACCTGTTTGCCGTATATCCACCATGAACAAATATCTTTGAGGCTGAGGAAGGATAATAGTAGATATATAAATCACCTGCATGATTCTCAAGGTCATCACCCTGTTCAAAATTACCCTTGGTAAAGAGATAATTGCCTTGGCCCTGCCAATTCTGACTAAAACGATGGGCTATAGACAGCCCCGGTGTATGCTTAACGTAATCATCATATGTACTCTCCTCATTATTCAACAACAGATTCACATACGACACCTTGATAAAACTCTCTTTGCCATAGTCATAGCCAAACCCCACAGACACATTATTTGTCAAATAGCGATTTCGACCTCGAGAATCAGAAAGCTCAATCCCTGTCTCTTCATCATTATATGGGTCTTCTGCACGCACCAAGGTATCCCTGACATAGAAAGAGACGTGTTCAGACAAATCCTTTGCCAAACTGAAGGAAAGCCAATGATCCAAGCGATCCTTGTCCGTCAGATGGCTGTAAATTACCGAAGGAGTGTATTGAAAAGAGAGTGAATGCTGCTGAGCTGTATCAGAGATACTCATGGAGGGTGAAAAGGCGGTTGTCCACTCGGAGATACGGTCACTATTTGTTCGATAAATATTAGAGTCATACTCTTGCCGCACTGTTGCTCCGCCGGCAATAACGGTTTGATCAGCCTGGGCGCCTGAAGCTGTCCCCAAAATTATCAATGTGACCATTTTCAGAAAAAAAGAAACTCTCACCTGCCACCTAAAAAGACACATGTCATTCCCACTCAATTTATTGTTACAGACACTGTTTTTTTTGCCCCAAACATGTCTCTAAAAATGAAAAACGGTCACAAGGGCCTGAACACAATTTTTTCACGGGACAATAAGCGTATCACCTGGCTGCAAGGCAAGATTCTTACCGAGATCTTTGCCCTCAATAAATTTATCATAGTTAAAAGGGATTATCGTTTCTTTACCGGCCTGCCTTCGAACAACTATCACCTTTTCCCTCTTAGCCCATTCCGCAAAACCACCAGCCCGCGCTATTGCCTGTAAAATGGAAACGGGATAACTAAGAGTATACTCTCCAGGACGGAGTATTTGGCCAAGGACATAATACATTCTGCTCTTACTTTCTTTCAGGGTTACCGTAACACTGGGATCAGCAATAAATTTACTTATCCTTTTACTGATTATCTGGGCGAGGGCCTCTGGAGAAAGACCTTCAGCAACCACATCGCCAACCAAGGGCAACGATATGCGCCCATCAAGGCGAACAAAACCATTTTTTGAGATATCCGGCTCCTGCCAAACTGAAATCTCGAGAATATCCCCTATCCCTATCAGATATTCTTTTTCCACAGGGGGAACATCCTGTTTTTTTGCTGTGGCAGCATAGCATGGGGCGAAATTGCCATACCCTTGAAAAATGGCTCCCACCATCAACAAAAGCAAAAGATTCTTCCGCCAAACACATGACCTCACCACTTTCATTGATAAGCCCCCTCTTCTAGACACAGTATGATTATTCACAAGCACATAGATCCAGCATACGCATACAAAATAAATTTCGCAAAAAAAGTTGGCTTGCCAACAGAAAAATTCACAGAAAGTAGTTACGCCCCCCCGTTTAACCACCATGGAATGCTTGGGTACGTCAATCCAGCCCCGCTTTTCATTGGTATTTATGATGTAGCCTTTGGCAAAATACGCAGCTCTTAAAAGAGGTCTGGGCGCAACTCCCACGCGGTGCAGCAGAAGACGAAATATCTCACTAAAATACGCGGAGCAAGAACGAGATGGCACCTAGACACCGCCGCTTTCAGTCACAGTAGAGCTGCTTGCTAAAAAGACAAGACCGGCAGGAAGGTCTTGAGCTAAAGGGGAACGAAGTCGGCCATAAGGCTGATATTGAAGGGACAGGGACCACCGGGGATCTCCCGGAACGCAAAAAGAAGCCCGCAAGAGCCGACGGACCCCCTCATGCCGTGCGGTGGCAATGGCGGCAAGGTGCTGCGGTCAAAAATATGCCCTGGCCAGTTGCGTTTGCCGACAGAGATCAGCCCAGGAAGAGGGCGATCCATAAAACCTGACCACACCATCGATCAAGATCATCCTAGCAACTAGAGATTTTCCTTTTCAATCATACTATTTGCTAGATTTTCACAAAAAAACAATCTTTAACGGGAGTACCCAAAATAGTCCGTTGATTGTGTAAAAAAAATACGCCATAAAAAAATTAGCCTGACACAAGTATGGATTTAAATGTTGAGCGATATCAGATAGATAATGGTTCTTTTTTCCGGGGAAAAGGAATTTTTTTTCCGGAAAAAGCGCCAAACACCATTATCTGGCAGCTGATCACTTTATCTTTGTCTGCCCAACTTGTGATAAAGGCTTTCTGCCAAGAGTATCTGTCCAGAAAGGGCAAGGTCTTGATTATAATTAAAAACCAAGACCTTGCCGCACTGAGTCAAACGAGTTCACCTTGGGAACGAGGGGGCTTTAGGTTTTAGGCATCCTTCCTCCTCCTGCGGGAAGCCACAAAGCCGGCCAGCCCGGTGCCCATGAGCAACATGGTGGCAGGCTCAGGAACCTCGCTTCCGCCACCGCCAGAGCCAGCAGTACAGATGATGCGTTCAAGGGTAGCCCCAACATCGCCTGTCCCAGCAGAGTCATTGACAAAACCGCCGCCGGCAAAGAGGAAGTTGTAACCGCCGCCAATGCCGCCCAGGGCCATGGTGCCGAATAAGTCCACGACTCCAGCATATGGATCGTCGGTGACCCAGGAGAAGAGGAAGACATCATTGGCGATCGCCGCCTGGTTCGCCGCATAGGCGGCATCCCAGTCAGACTGATAAACGGGTTGGCCGTTTTCCGTTCCCTCATCACCGATGGTGACCACTGCCCTGTAGTAATCCTGGCTCGCGGTGCTGTCGTCGTTCCAGTTGTACCAGGTGGCCAGATCGACCACGGCCCAGCCGTTGTCCTCGGAATGGTTTACCGTTGGCGTGCCGCCAGCTCCAACCACGTAGCTGGAGACTGTCTCATTGAAAACAGTACCATACGTTCCTGTGATGCCCATGAAGCTGGCCCGCACCCAGACGTCGCAGTCCGGACACTCCAGGTTTGCGATAACACTCTGGGCGACTGAGCCTATGGCATTGATGTCATCGTACATGCTGCCGCTGGTGTCGATGGCAAAGACGATATCGAGGATGTCATCCGCCGAGGCCTGATCCACCGCATCACCCCCGACCATGGTCGAGGCGTTCGCCGTGCCCGCGAACCCTGCCGCATAGAGCATTGCCAAGCCAATCCCACTTGCCAATATTTTTTTGCTTTTCATAATTACCCTCCCCTAAATTAAGTTATTGGAGCAAAATCACCTTTTGCAACCGGCTGAACTGCTCATCCAACTTTATGCCAACCTTTTTTCTATTTTTCTAAATAAATGCAAATTAGGTGCCTACAGAATCCAGAAGGCCAAGATAGGGCGGAAAATAAAGAATAAAGAAGAAGGGGGGGGGGGGGGGGGGAGAGGGGGGCAAAAAAAAACTTGAAAATTTTTAATTAAATAAGGCCTGAAACATTTAAAAATGAAAAAAAAAAGAACCCACCCAAAAAAAAA
>JAUVQZ010000161.1 GCA_030597865.1 Pseudomonadota bacterium
CCCTTTTGGCCGAGCGGCTTTGACCATGTCAACCGCCGGGGCAACACTCCAAAACTCCCTTAAAAAAGGACAGGGTGTTGGAAAATATTCTATCACCAGGGATGACCACAAACAGTTTTAGGAATTTTCGTGTCAGGGTCTGTAAAAAAATCACATCAGCCAAAAGGGTTGATAGATACCATAAAGGAATGACACCTATGAACGTTCGCATCTTCTGCAAAATGCTGTTGCTGACCTTTTTTCTTTCCCTCTCCATATTCCTTTCCTCAGGGGTGGCCGAGTCTTTTCCCTTCCGAACACTTTCGGTGGGGGAGCAGATTCCCGACGTAACCCTTGTCAACGCCGCTGACAACAGCAAGCTTTCCTTTCGCTCCCTGCAAGGATCGCCCGCCATTCTCGTTTTCTGGGGCGGCGATGTGGCGGCCAAGAAAAAAAGGTCTATCACCGCCCTCACCGAGCTGCAGCAACTCCTGCCCTTTCTCGCAGAAAAAAATATAGCCGTCAAAGTAATCAATGCCCAAGGGGACTCGGACGCCACCATTACCGAGATTGTTCAGGCCTCCGGCCTCACAATCCCCGTATATCTTGATGCAGACCAACAGGCCTACGGCTCCCTAGGTATCTTCATCATGCCTTCCGTCCTCCTTCTTGACAAAAACGGCATTACCATTGCCGGCATGGGGTACAGCAAGGACATGACTGCCACACTCAAGGGTGAGATTGAAATTCTCCTGGGTGAAAAAACCCGTGCGCAGCTGGAGGCCGAGCTCCATCCAGTGATGAAAGACAAGTCAAAAGCGGAAAAGCAAGGCAACCGCCACCTGGGCATGGGCCGTGTTCTGGCCCGCAAGGGACAGCTTGAGTCGGCCCAGCGTGAATTCCAGGCCGCCATCACGACCAACCCCAAGCTCGCCGAGGCCCATGTGGAGCTGGGCTGTCTCAACTTCCAACTTGGCCGCGTTGACCAGGCCCTAAAAAGCCTTGATGCCGGTCTCGTCCTTGACCCCGACTCCCTGCGTGGCGAAATATGCCTGGCCCAGGTCACGGCAGCCCAGGGAGATGTGGACCTGGCCATTGACGACCTGAAGGCCATGCTCTTTCGCAATAGCCGCAATGCGGAACTCCATTACGTGCTTGGCACCCTGTATGAAGAAAAGAAAGATCATAGCATGGCGACCAAAGAGTTTCGCAAATCCTACGAGCTTCTGTTGAAAAGCACCCTCCACCATGAGTAACCATATATGAAAAACCAGCCTTACCACCCCCACCCCAGCCCCCAGAAGTCTCGCTTCGGCAGCGTATCTCCCGCCCGGGCCAGTGAGCTCAGGATCCTCTCCCTAAGGGAGAGGGCCGGTGGGGGTGCCAGAAAAAACCCAGCCACCATAAGCCGCCCAAGAGTCCATCCCATGATCAAGGTTTGCCCATGAACAGTTTGCCACCACCACCCCCAAGAGGCCAGCTGCCAATGACCGGCAGACAAAGGATATGCCTGGCCCTGTTGCTTGCCCTTGGCATCAGCCTCCATTTTCCCCTGGAAGATGCCTGGGCCGCCCCGGAAATCCTCGTGCCGCCACCTGGGTCCACCATCTATGCCAGGCAGCCCACCACCCATGTGGTTGTGCGCCAGCAACAAAACGAAAACATCCGCCGGACAAGGGTACGCAAGGACGACCTGCTCTTCTCGCCCCAGGGCATCTGGCAGTCAAAAGAAGGCCCCTACTACCTTCACTTTCGCCTGCCCTTGAGCCCCGGCAAAAACGCCTTTGAACTCATGCCCTCGGGTCAGGATATTTCCCTGAGGTACCGGCCCCTGCGGTCCCTGCTAAACGTCAACTTCAACGAAAAAGGGGTCTTTCTCTTCCACCGTAACGAGCTGTTGCCGGAGAGCTGCAAGGAGTGCCACAAGGAGAAGCCGGCCCCCAAAAGCACACCCATCAACGGCCAAGCCCAGCCCCTCTGCTTTGGCTGCCATAAAAACATTATCGACAACAACTGGAAACACAGCCCTGCCGTCACCCTGCAATGCCTCTCCTGTCATCAGGAGACCCCTGACCCCGACAAAATAAGCATCCCGGTGGGCAAGGTGGAGAACAGCTGCTTTCAATGCCATGTCAACAAAAAGGAGTGGCTCAAGATGGACCATATCCACGGCCCGGTGGGAACCGGGGACTGCACGGTCTGCCACAACCCCCACGCCGACCAGAATCCCTCCCAGCTCTGGGCGGAAGGCAAGGATGTGATTTGCGTGGCCTGCCATACAGACATGAAAGACCTGCTCGCCGAAGACAGCTCCACCTATTACATCCACGGCATCATTAAGGGCGGCGGCTGTATTGCCTGCCATAGCCCCCATGCCACCGATCATCGTTTTCAGCTCTATAAACCGATCAACGAACTCTGCGTGGGCTGCCATACCTCCTTTAAGGATGTGGTCAAGGGCCATCCGGTGGGCGGTCATCCCGTGGAAGGGATTAAGGATCCGCGCCGTCCAGAAAGGTCCTTTGCCTGTACCAGCTGCCACAACCCCCATGGCTCAGATTATAAATTCCTGCTCATCGGCGATATTCTTGGCGGCCAGGTGTGCAGCCAGTGCCATTATTAACAGACAGGCTTACTGATGTTTTTTGAGAAAACACCACATAAAGATAAGGCCCGGCCACAGCAACTGCCCCTGGCAATCTTCTGGGCCCTCCTCTTCCTCCTAACCTGGAACCCTGGTTCGCCATGGGCCCAGGTGGCAGAGGAGAATGACGAAGATCAGCAAACAGGCCCGTCCCGGGAGATCATGCGCCTGGTCACCATTCTCGACAGGGACGACATGGGTAAGCCCCTGCGCTTCCCCATGAACATCACGGCAGAGAAAGACGAAAAAGAAATCTATGTCATTAATGGCGGCCAGGGCAATATCCTCATCTACGGCCTTGATTTCTTCCCCCACCTGGTGCTTGGCGCCGGACGGGGCATTGACAGCCCGCAATGCATCTTCTTTGACATGGAGCATGGCCGCGTCTACATCGGCCAAAGCCACACGGCCAGCAAGCCCAGCAGGCTCACCATCTTAAACGCCGCCTTCCTGCCTGAAAAAGAGGTGTCCTTTACCGCCATGCCCGGTGCGGAGAGATTTTCCGTCACCAACGGCATGGTGGGCAAAAACGGCAAGATTTACCTGATCGGTAACCAGAGCCGCGGTGTGCTGGTCCTTGACGCCCAGGGGGGCTTTTCCCACTGGCTCAAAGCAATGGATAAAATTTATCTGGACCTTGCAGAGACAGCGGACAGCGCCGAAGAAAGAATGGAGCAGCTCATCGAAATGCAACAGCAAGCCCTCGGCGACAAGGAGGTAATCCCCGCAACCCCGCTGGGATTACCCAGCGAACTGCTGCCCAAATCACGCAACGCTATCCCAAAGGACAAAAATAAGGACAAAAACCTGCAGCCCGTGCTCCTCCACGACATTGCCATTGACAGTGATGGCCGCATCTTCCTGCTCAGTGAAGAGACAAGCAAGGTCTATGTTTATGGGCCGGGGGACAAGTTCCTCTTCTCCTTTGGCCAGAAGGGCGGCTCATCGGGCAAGATGAGCCGACCCCGGGGACTGAGCCTGGATGAGACAAAAAAATGTATCTACATCGTAGACTATATGCGGCACACCATCCTGGTCTTTGACATGGCGGGCCGTTTCATCTTTGAATTTGGGGGCAGGGGCACGGGGCCGATATGGTTCAACTTCCCCACTGCCATTGATGTTTCCCGCGATGGCCGGGTGATTATTGCCGATCTCTTCAACAACAGGGTCCAGATCCTGGAGAGCGATTTTGCCATCAACTACCCGGTGTTCGGCAACACCAAGGGAATACCCGTCAGGAAGAAGACCGGCAACAAAGACAAAGCACCGCTGCCTTAAAAACAGCCCCCGACACATATCATCATATTAGTTTGACAAGGAAAACGACTTGAGTCCTTTTAGAATCACATCCATACTCTCTGCAGCCCTGGCGGCCCTCCTTTTTTGGGGTGGACCAACCTGTGCTGAAACAGAGTTTATTATCGTGATCCACAAGGACAACCCAATCAAACAGATGCCGGCCACCAAAATCAAAAGCATCTTTCTTGGCAAAGAACCCTCCTGGCCCGACGGTTCGCCCATCACCCTGATTATGAACAAGAATGATGACATCCACGAATCCTTTACCAGGATGACGCTGCAGAAATCACCGGCCCAGCTCTCCGTGTACTGGAGAAAGATGCTCTACAGCGGGGCCAGCATGCTTCCCCTTGCCGTACAGGACGATGAGGCGGTAAAATCCTATATGAGCCGCCATAAAAATACGATAAGCTATATTGACACCGACTCCCTTGACAAACAGGTACGCAAGATGGAGGTCATACCCTGAAAAAACGTCTGGGAAGTATCCGAACAAAAATCTGGCTCTGTGTGCTTGTCTCACTGGTCGGCTATTTCATAGCAACCCTGGCCAGCTTCTACTCCAATATGGGACAGTACGACCGCCTCTCCCACCTGGAGAAGACCTGGTTCCCCATGGCCTCTCTGAGTACGGACATACTCCACATCTTCAAAACCCAGATTGAACGCCACGAAGACGCCTTTCTCACCGGTGAACAAGAGCTTGCCGACGAGGTCAACGCCCTTAATTCCGTCCTGCTCGACAAATTTACCCAGGTGGAAGAAATCATCCGCAACAACCCCCAGGTCCCCCTTAAACTCGCTGACATCGAAAAACTGAGACTCGACTATACCGCCTACCTCAAGCTGGCCAAGGCCATCGAAACATGGGCTGACGATGCCATTGAACTGACCCCAAAGCTCCAAAAGGAGATCCAGCAGCATGGCCGCCAGCAACGGGACCTCCTGGTACGCTTCACCGCCCTGAACAAAAACTTCTCCTCCTGTTTCATCCAGGAGATCCAGGACAACAAGACCACGACCCTGCACACCACCTTTTTCCTCGGCTTCCTCTTTCTCCTTGTCCTGCTCTTTGCTGCCGTGATCATCGATAAGGTGGCCGACCGCCTCCTCATAAAACCACTGGCCACCCTCAAGGAAAATGTCCGAAGCTTCGCGGTCTCCCAGGAAATTATCGAGCCCCAGGAGACCAGCCCCTCAGACGAGGTGGGCCACCTAGCCTCCGCCTTCTGGGAGATGACCAAGGATCTTAAATCCACCACTGTATCAAAAAAATATGTGGACAATATTATCCGCAATATGTCAGGCGCCCTGGTGGTGGTCGACCCTGCCGGTATTATTGAAAAGGTCAACCAACAGGCAACCGCCCTCTTCGGCTTTGAGGAAAAGGAGCTCATCGGCAAGGAGGTAACGCTTCTTTTTACCGAAGCCAGAGCAACCCCCTTAAAGGACATTGGTCAACTGGCCCACTGGCCCCTAAAAGATGTGGATGTAAACTGCCGCGCCAAAGACGGTCATATCTTTCCGGCCCATTTTTCCGGATCTGTTATGGATAACGAGGCCGGCAAGGTGGTTGGCCTCGTCTGCGTTCTAAACGACATAACCGAGCTCAAAAATTCCGAACAAAAGCTCAAGCAGATGGCCCTCCATGACGCCCTAACCGGCCTCGCCAACCGCCATCTCTTCTTTGACCGCCTCGAACTCGCCATCCACGAGGCCGAGCGCAGCGGCAACAAATTTGCCATACTCTTCCTTGACCTTGACAACTTTAAACCTATTAATGATAGCCTGGGTCACGATATCGGCGACCTTGTTCTCAGAAATGTCGCCACCAGGCTACAGAATCTGGTCCGGGCCGGTGACACTGTGGCCCGCATGGGCGGTGATGAGTTCACCATCATCCTCACCGGCCTCCAGGCAGAGCAGGACGCTGAAAAAATTGCCGAAAAGATCATTCAACGTATTGCTGTTCCCTTTACCTTTGGCACGGTAACGTGCAACCTGGGGGCAAGTATCGGCATCACCCTGTTCCCAGATCACGGCACAATGAGCGACCAGCTGATCAATAGGGCGGACCAGGCCATGTACCTTGCCAAGGCCCAAGGCCGAAACACCTATTGCCTCCACCAAGAACCAGACCAGGCCCAGAGCTGAACAAATAACACCGCCCATGCCCATCAAGAATTTACAAGCCAAGATAGCTGGCATCCGCAGCCGCAGCGGCAGTATCCGCAGCAAGGTGTGGACATGTGTGCTCATCGCCCTGGTGGGCTACTTCATCGCCACCCTGTCGAGCTTTTACTCCAACAGCCGCCAAGCTGCCCGGCTCACCTATTTACAGAAGGTGGAAATGCCCCTGGCCCTGCTCAGCGACCAGACCCTGCAGGCCTATAAAGACCAGATAGAAAAATATGAGAATGCCTTTCTCACCGGCGAGGTAGAGCAGGCCATCCAGGGTAATCGCCTAAGCAGCCACATCATTGAGCTCTTTGAAAAAATGGAGGAAATGGCGGCCAACGAACCGGTCTTTGACCATGAAAAATTAAATCTCCGCATCCTCTCAGATCGCTACAACAAGTTTTCCAGCCTGGCCTCGGAGGTGTATCTAAGCACCCAGGCCATTGAGACCTCCATTGAACTGCAGAAAAAAATCCAGCAACTGGGCAGTATGCAGA
>JAUVQZ010000111.1 GCA_030597865.1 Pseudomonadota bacterium
TCAAGGGCGATGCAGGAGATGTTGTTGAGCTCCATGGCTGTGCGGGCGCCGGTGATGGTGAGCTGCTGGCGGAGCCATTTCTGGTCGGCATTCTTGAGGTGCAATGCGCTCTTGATGCCATATCTGTTGAGTTTATCGATGGAACGGCGGCCGATGCCCCAGACATCGCCAACCTCGATTTCCGCCAGGAGCCGGTCGCCCTGATCGCCGGGCATGTATAAAAAGACCCCAGGTTGGCAGGGCTCTTTTTTGGCAATGCGGCTGGCGATCTTGGCCAGGGTCTTGGTGGGCCCTATGCCGATGGACACCGAGATCCCCACACACTGGAATATCCTCTCCCGTACCCGCGCCGCATAGGCGGCAACATCAAAGTTTTTACTTGCCGGCAGGGAAATAAAGGCCTCGTCGATGGAGTAGATCTCCACCTTGCCCTCCAACCCCTGGAGGATGGTCATCACCCGATTGGAAAGATCGCCGTACAGGGCATAGTTTGACGAAAAGACCTGGACCCCATGTCTGCGGATCAGTGCCTTTGTCTTGAAATAGGGGGCGGCCATGCCAATGCCCAGGGCCTTGGCCTCGTTGGAGCGGGCAATAATGCAGCCGTCGTTGTTGGAAAGGACCACCATGGGACTATTCCGCAGCTCCGGTCGGAACAGACGTTCGCAGGAGACGTAGAAATTATTGCAGTCCACAAGGGCAAAGAGGTTTTTCATGGTGTGTTTAAAACTGATGGATAACCGAGGTGACTACCCCCCAGACCTGAAAATCAGACTCTTCGTTGATTTCCAGGTCTGGGTAGTTGGGGTTTTCGGCCATAAGGGTGCAGGAGGTGGCGGTCTGGGCCAGGCGTTTGACGGTGAGCTCGCCGTCAATAACGGCAATAATGATCTTGCCGCTTGTGGCCGCAAGGGACCTGTCAACAATGAGAATGTCATCATGGTTGATGGCGGCGCCAATCATGGAATCTCCGGCCGCCCGGACGAAAAAGGTGGCAGCAGGATTGGTGATGAGCAGCTCGTTGAGATCCAGGCGCCGGTCGATGTAGTCATCGGCCGGGGAGGGGAATCCGGCCGAGACGCTACAGGAAAAAAGGGGGCGCACCACCCTGGTTTTCTGGTCCAGGCCGTGGATGGCCGCTATGGAGGAGTCTGTTCTCATAACAGTGATCAGGTGCCCTCCGCTAAAAAAAATCCCATCAGCAGGGCCAGGAGCCCCTTTATCTTCTCCCATAGACCCAGAAGGAGGGTAATTGCCGCGCTCCCCTGTTGGCGGAGGTCAGATTCTGGCTGCCCAGGCGCGTTAAGGCGCTTTTCAAGGCGCTCGGCCCGGACACCAGGGGCAGGATGGCTGGAGAGAAAGGAGTGATTATTGCCCAGGGTTGCCAGTTTGTTCAGGGCGGAAATCGCCTTGTCAGGCTGGTAGCCCTTCTGCTGTAAAAACTGCAGACCGTAGTCGTCGGCCTCCCGCTCCTCCTGCTGGGAGAACTGGGCGTTGAGCAGGGTTTCGGCAAGGCCGCCGAGGCTGGAGCGGGCAATGTCGCCCGCCACGCTGTGCTGGGAGGCCACGCCCTTGCGCACGGCCTGGCCGGCATAGGCCAGCATCACCTTTTTCTTGATATGTTTTTTGGCAACATGGCCCATTTCATGGCCGATGACAAAGCGTAACTCGCCGTCATCCATCATGTCCATCAGGCCGCTGTAGATGCGGATGGTGCCGTCTGCCATGGCAAAGGCATTGATGGTGGGATCAAGGTAGACCTTGTAGTTGAAGGGGATGCCGTCCTCCTCCTGATGGCGGCCCACCAGGGCCTTGAGACGGCGGGCGTAGCTGTCTCCGGGCGGGGCAATGCGGTGCTGGCCGTCTGATTGCCTGGCCGCCTGTTCGGCAATCTCTTCCACCTGGGTCTCGGTGAGGGTGACGGCCCTTACCGCGTCAATGCCCGCCTCGGCAACGAGCTGGACATTGGTCTGTTCGCAGCCGCCAAAGAGCAGGGTGGCCAGAATAAGGGCGAGGAGTGTGGAGAGTTTCAAGGGGTTCATGGTCTGAAAATACGGTACCCTGTGGTAATTGGCAAATGAATAAAAGTGGTTGTTCTGTACGGCCCTGCTTGCTGGTGGGCATGCTTTTCGGTATGGTGAGGCCGGTGTTGCGGTCCATTTTATCTTTAAAAAGGGGGAGAGATGACACAGGTTTTCAGGCTTGGCGACTTTAAGGTGCATTGGCTGGAGGGGGGGCGCTTTGAAATTGATGGCGGCTCCATGTTCGGCGTGGTGCCCAAGGTGCTGTGGGAAAAAAAATGCGTCTGCAACGCTGATAATTATGTGACCCTGGCGGACTCGGCCATCCTGGTGCGAACCCCGGAGGGCAATGTCCTGATCGAGACGGGGCTCGGCAATAAGCTGAGTGACAAGCAAAAAAAGATCTTTCGTCTGGGCACAGAGTGGGATATCCCGGCCGAGCTTGCCCGGCTGGGCTTACGCCGCGAGGATGTCCATCATGTCATCCTCACCCATTGTGATTTTGACCATGCCGCCGGTATTACCATGTATAACGGGCAGGGCGAGGTGGAGCTTACCTTTCCGGCGGCCATGCACCATATCCAGAAAATGGAGTGGCATGACGTCTGCTATCCCAGCCGACGCTCGGTCAGTACCTACTGGCCGGTGAATTTCCAGGGCCTGGAAGAGGGCAGAAATCTCAACCTTATTGATGGCGAGGCCGAGATCCTGCCCGGCATACGCTGCGTGCTCACCGGTGGTCACACCCGCGGCCATCAGGTGGTCTGGCTGGGCTCAGGTGGCGAGATTGCCCTCCATTGCGGCGATCTGCTGCCCAACACGGCCTATATTAATCCGCTGTGGATCACGGCCTATGACAATTTTCCTCTGGACTCGGTGGCCGCCAAGGAGAAGATCCTGGCCCAGGCCGCAGACAAGGACGCCTGGTTCCTCTTCTACCACGACCCAGACACCCTGGCCTGCAAGTTCAACGAGGATGGCAGGGTGCGCGAAGCGATTTCCGTCCCTTGACCTGCCCCCTTTTTATGACTGACGGCGTACTGTGAGGTTGAGCTGGCCCTGGTTATTGCCGTAAAAACGCTGAAGGTCATTGGCAAAGGCACAGAATTCGGCGCTCTGTTTCGGGGTGTGCACGGTTTTCTTGTTGCCGATCAGAAAGGCATTTTTGTCATCATCGCCAATGCAGCCGATCAGGGCAAACCAGTCGGCCTTGGCAAAACGGCGGAAGGGTTCCATGGCGGCAATGCCGATTTCCTTCAGTCCCTCGCTCACCGTCTCCCTGTTCCAGCCCCCGGGGCCGCAGCTGATTCCGCCATCCTTCCATGTCTGTTTGCCAACAACTTCAAAGCTGTATTGTATGCCCCTTTCCAGCATCAAACCGCTATGGTTGCATTTCTTGTGGGCGTGGATGATGACATCGCAGCTGTCGCCCTTGCTGGTCAGGGCACGCAGGGGATGCATGCCGACCTCCTGATGATGCTGGAGCCCCTTAAATTCGCGTAGCTCGCCATTGGGGTAGAGTATCTTATGGTGCTGGCCCTGCAGACCCTTGGGTCTGTATTCCGAAATCCGCTGGATCCTTTCGGCGGCTGAGTAATGAATAAGGGGCAGGTCCGGACTCTTCTTGTCATTGATGTTTACGCGGAGTTCACGGTCGGCCAAGGTCGCCCAGGCGGTCAGCGGCGGCCGGCGCTGTTGATGGTTTTTGCCTAACGGGTCAGGGCAGATGCTGACATCGCTAAACTCGATTTTATAATCGGCACCATCAGGCAGCAGGTTTGCGTAATCCACCTGGGCCGGGGTGATCACCTCCAGACTCAGTTTCCTTCTCTCCAGTTCATCCAGCATAAAGCGTAAGGCAACATCGGCAAGGCCGTCCCGATGGTAGCCACCGCCGACATCAGAATGGGCGCCGGCAAACCACACCTCGGTGACCCGTTTTTCTTTATTCATCAGGGTGGGCTGGAAGCCCTTGCGTTTATCGTCAATGGAGACGAGGTGAAGGGCCTCCTGGATATTGGTGGCAATGGTATGCCCATGCTCAAAGACCACGTCTGAGGTGGGCCGCTCTTTCTGGCTGAGGTTGGGCAGTCCTATGGAGGCCACCGTGTCAAAGACGCCGAGAAAACGGATGGCTGGTTTGCCGTGTTTATCTTCGAGTATCGAGGCAAAGCGGCGGGCAATGGCAGCGCCACGGCTAAAGCCAAAGATAAAAATTGTATCCCCTGTCTTGTACAGTCGTTCAAAGTCCTTAATAGCCCCATTAACAATATCTTTGACATCAAGGTTGTTTGGGGCCAGGAGGAGGTTGAAGGCGCGGCGCAGGGGTCTGCCATAGGTGCCGACCCCGGAATAGTAGAGGCTTACCTGGGCGGCGTTCTTGGGGGCCACAGTCTCCTTGAAATCTCCCTTGAAAAAGAGGTGGAGCTTGAGAATATTGGTGATGCTGCTGTCTTTGTTGCCGCCGGTGAGGGTCTCTTGCTGCTCAGCGTCCTCCGGGTCGTTGCAGGTGCCGTCAAAGCAGAAAATGAGGTTTTTTGCCATGGTCGTTTCCTCGTTTTTATCTGTTCATAGGGTCGAATTCAGCTCTTTGCGACGTCATTTCCTCCAGGGCGAGAAGACCCTGGGGAGATGACTGGTGGCGTATTGTGGAGAAATAGCGTTGAAAAACGCCCTGGCTGGACTGAGAATCCCTGTTACGCCAAATTGCATAAATGAAGTGCTATGGTAGAGAATGTGCTGGCGGATTACCAGTATTTCTTGTGAGGTTTGTGGCGCTACGCCCCTATTGGTCAACGATGAGGGCCGGGGGGAGGTGCTGGCCCTGGATCATGCCGCTGACACAGAGGATGGAGGCGTATTCGACGATATTTTGCAACTCCCTGATGTTGCCTGGGAAATCATAGGCCGTGAGAATGCCTAGGGCCTCCTCTGAAACCCCCCAGACATCCCGCTTTTTCTCGCGGTTGATCTCTTCAAGGAAATGTTCGATGAGGAGCTGGATGTCGTCAGCCCGGTTGCGCAGGGGAGGCATCTCAACCTTGGCTACCCTGAGCCTGTAAAAGGATTTGTCCTCGCTGCCCGTTGCCGAGGTGGCAATAATTCTGACATTTGTCTCAGCCGGATCGCGCTCCATGAGCTGCATTAACTTGACCTGGATGGGGAGGGGTGGTTTGCCGATTTGGTCGAGAAAGAGCAGGCCTCCCTTGGCGGAGTTGAATAAATCGCCTCCCTTGGGGACGGCGCCGCCCTTTTGCTGGATCGATGGCCCAAAGAGTTGTTCTTGCAGGACAGGATCCGAGAGGTCACCGCATTTAACCACCACCAGGGGGCCGTCCTTTCTGTGGCTCATTTTATGAATCGCCCTGCTGATCAGCTCCTTTCCTGTCCCTGATTCGCCGACAATAAGAACGTTGTCATCTTTTTCGGCAATGGCAGGGAGTCGATCAAAGACCTTGTTCATGGCCGGACTCTTGGTGATGATGTCGCCGATCCGTCTCTGCTTGTACTGGTGGGTCTGCAGGGCGGTGGAGGGGCGGAGGTCCCTGAATGTTTCAACGCCGCCAATGAGGTTGCCGACGCTATCATACATGGGCGCAGCGCAGATGCTCACCGGAATCTTGATATTGTCGACGTTTTTGATGTGGATGCAGCGGCTTTTGTCGGGCTTACCGCTATTGATGCTGGCCGCTATGGCGCAGGATTTGCCGCAGATACTGGCCTGGAAAATTTCATGGCAGGGTTTGCCGATTACCTCAGCGCTGGGGCGCCCTGTGATCTGTTCGGCCGCTCTGTTAAAGGAGGTCAGCCGCCACTCGGTATCAACGGTGAAGACGCCGTCACTGATATTGTCGAGGATAACAGCGCGGTCAAGGAGTGACTGGACGCTGCGGAAGACCTGAACGCCGCCCACCACGTTATTATCATCGTCAAAGAGCGGGGTCGCACTGATGGTGGTGCCGATCCGTCTGCCGTTGGCATGGGTGATGAAGACGGTGCGGTTTTCGACGGCCCTCTGGGTCCGGACGCTTTCGGCCAGAAGGCAGTTTGAGTCACAGCAGTTTGACTTGAACACCTCGCTGCACGTCTTGCCCAGGGCATCTTTTTCCGACCAGCCGGTCAGCAGTTCGGCGGCCTTGTTAAAGGAGGTGATCCTTTTGTTTCTGTCCACCGTGAAGATGCCATCAACAATACTGTCCAGGATGAATTTCGGCGGGGCAGTTTCGCCCTTATAGGTGGAGTATCTTTCGGTCAAAACGGGCAGGGGGATGGGCCAGTCCAGGAGGCGTTTAAAGCTCACACCGCAGCGGTTTTTTTTGTTGCCGTTCACCGGCGGCTTGACCCAGCAGATCTTGCCGTGGGCATAATGGCCATTAAGGCCGTAATCTTCCGGCCATATCTCAATTTCCATGTTGGCGGAAATGGGTGCGTCCGTTTCTATCTGGATGCCGCCTGCATGTATATCGGTGCTTATGGCAGGAAAGGTGAGGTTGCTTTGGCTTTCACGGAGTCGTAAGCTGAGGTTAAAGGGCATCCTGGTGAAGTGGCGACGCTCATCATTCTTTTTCATAAATGCACATGGAGGATTGTGTTGGGCATGGCCGCCCGTCATGGCGGTCCATACTGTTTTGTTAGGTAATGGTTCCTGCATCTCCTATCCTTAAAAATAGTAGCAAAATTGGAGCCAAAGGGTCTTATTTGGTAACATGCTGTTATTAGAAGAGAAAAATATTTCGTCTCTAAAAAAGGGGCCAAGGATCGGCCAATTTCTGGCCAAGGGGTGGTCAGCTCCTGTTCTGATGGCCCCTTGGGGGCGAGACGGGAACCCCTCGCTTATCTGCACGGGAAAAATAGATTTGCGTGGAATGGGCCCATGAAGATGGGGGGAAAGATGATGAACGTTTCCAATCAGCAGGGACATGGTGCCCTTAAGCAGGGCTGGGAGCCAGTCGTCCTGGGTGCTGTGATTGCCGTGGCCTTCATCCTGTCGGCAATCGAGCCCTATGGCTATCAGATCTGGTTTCTGGAGGTTGTGCCGGTGGTGATCGGTGCAGCTTTACTGGTGGCAAGCCATGGTTCCTTTCCGCTGACCATGCTGCTCTATCGTCTTCTTGCCATCCATGCCTTGATACTTATCGTCGGGGCCCATTATGCCTATGCCCGGGTGCCCCTTGGTTTCTGGTTTCAGGACATCTTTGATCTGAGCCGTAATCATTATGACCGGCTTGGCCACCTGGCCCAGGGCTTTATTCCTGCTATCCTGGCCCGGGAAATCCTGCTGCGCCGCTCGCCGCTGGGGCCGGGCAAATGGCTCTTTTTTGTCGTTTTGTCCGTCTGCCTGGCCTTCAGCGCCCTGTATGAGCTTGTCGAGTGGTGGGTGGCCCTCCTGGATGACAGCGTGTCCCAGGACTTTTTGGGGAGCCAGGGGGATATCTGGGATACCCATTGGGATATGTTTCTCGCCCTGATAGGGGCAGTCGTTGGCCAGCTCCTGTTAAGGGCCAGGCATGACAGGGCCCTGGCAGGTCTTAGCGGGGAAGGGCAAGAATATCAGGAAGATGGCCGATGAACTTCCTGATCTCGTCGCAGACCAGGCCATAGAGGGCAAGGCTCTCCTGTTCGGATTTACCCTTGGCCAGGCGGGGCGGGTCTGGGAAGGGGTGGTGGACGACCTTGGCCGGGCCCGGGAAGACGGGGCAGGCTAAGGCAGCGTTATCACAGACGGTGATCACCAGGTCAAAAGATATGTGGGCAAGCCCGGCCAGCAGCTTTGAGTGGTGGCGGCTGATATCCACCCCCTGTGCTGCCATGGCCTTAACGGCCAGCGGGTTCAGGCCATGGGTCTCCACCCCGGCAGAAAAGGCATTGAGCTGATCCGGCCAGAGGAAACGGGCCCATCCTTCAGCCATCTGGCTGCGGCAGGAGTTTCCGGTACAGAGAAACAGGATATTGGGATGTTGTGCGGGCATGGCTTCTCCTTGGTTTGTATTCCCCTCTATAGTTAGTGTCTGTCCATAAATGGTCTTTTCGCCGTATCTCTGCGTCTTGCTCAAAAAATAATGCTCGGAGGTAAGCGTAACGGAGTGGAGACTCCGATATCATATATATGCCTATGCTTATTTTTTTCGCAGTCCTTGATCTCCAGCTAAAATCCTCATTTATGGTCAGACACTAGTTAAGGGCGGATGAGCTGTCAAGGCGCCGGCCGTCGACAAAATTGTCGAGGCGCGGCTGGCAATTGTCGAAGGTATGGGGCGGTTTTTTTTGCCTTAGCTGTTGAGTTTTTAGGGCGATACGTTTTTTGTTATGAGCAATATCAATATGTTGTCTCTGTTTTAGGGGGGGAGTATTTGAAATATTTTCCTATGGCATAGCTGCTGCAGTAAGAGAGTGACAACAGGAACGGATCCTTCCCATCCAAGGCTTTTCTGGAAAAAGAAGGGGACATCGATTACCATTTCTTACCTTAGGAGAATCACTATGAACACTGTATCTAAAATTGCTGCAGGTGTAGCTACCTTTGCCCTTGTCGCCCTGTTGAGCATGCCCATCATCGCTGGTGCCGCCGGCGGTGACGGCACTGGCCCGGCCCCTGGAAGCCGTGGTCAGATGATGAGCCAGAACGGCAATGTTGACGGACCTTGTTATGGACCTGGTCAGGGCCGGGGAGGCTGTCGCGGTAAGTTCCGTAACTGTAATGGCGCCGGCCCAGGTCAGAAAGGGTCCAGGGGCGGCTGCGGACAAGGTCAGGGCCGTGGTGGATTTGTCGATGCGGATGGTGACGGCATCTGTGACAACCATCCCAACAGCGGCCAGGGCGGTGGGGCTGCTGCCGAGTAGTAAAAAACATTTTTCTCTTCCCTCCCCATGACAGGGGGGCAAGGCCCGGGGCCTGCCCCCCCTGCTTGCTTAGAATACTTATGAAACCATTATTTTTCTTCCTGCTCTGCTTTTCCCCCATTGTCTCGCTAACACCGGCCATGGCAGAGTATCTGCAAGGTACGGTGGTGCGTCTTGACCGTGACAGGGGCGAGGTTGAAATCATCCTCTCGGCAACTGGCCAGTGCCCCCTTGAAAACAACGGGGAGGTGGTGGCCAGGGATGATAATACCCAGGCGGAAAAACCGCGGAGCATCCTTGTCAAGGCCGCCTGGTTTCCCCGCTGTGTTGCTGAAGGTGGACAGGTCTATGTCCGGGGTGAGTATGCCCCTGACAGCACGGATCTCTTTGAGGCTGAAGACATCTTCTCCTGCCGCAAGCGTGGTGGTAAGGA
>JAUVQZ010000052.1 GCA_030597865.1 Pseudomonadota bacterium
CTACCCATGTTAAATCCTCCCAATAGTCTATATTTAAAGGCATTAAAACATAACTGGTGGGACAAGTACGGGGCTATCAATTAATAAATCTTCGTAACTTAGGCTGAAGTTCGGTGGTAATCATATTAGTAGAAGAGTCATGTGGTGTAGATTTATTTCTGCCAGAAGAGATAACCGGCCAGGCCAAAGAGAATCACGGCAAAGATCTTCTTGAAACTACCGGTGGAGACCTGGTCGATGAGGCGGGCGCCGATCTGGGCCCCCAGAACTCCGCCGGCACCCAGGAGCAGGCCGGCCCGGTAGTCGACGTGGGCCAGCTTGTTATGGGCCACCAGGGCGGAAACGGCAATGACCAGAATGGCCACAAAGGAGGTGCCCACCGCCTTCTGGGCGCTATAGCCCAGGAAGATGAGCAGGGGGATGATCAAAAAACCGCCGCCCAGCCCTGAAAAGGAGGCCCCCATTCCCACCACAACGCCAAAGAGGAGAAGAAGTATATGGCTATGCATTGCTGTCATCACGTTACCCCTGAAGATAGTGTTATCTCATAAAATCCCATCTCTACTTGGAGAAGAGATGGGAGGTGAAGCACAATATACCTATTGTTTGGCCACGGAATCCACAGAAAACACGGGAAATTTTTTGTTTTCCGTGGATTGATGTGGCCAAATGCTTTTGCAAAACAGCATTGATCTCTAGGAGTCTGTCGGACTTAGACATAAATCTACTGCAAATTAGAGAAATTGGCCCATGTTCCCATGGTTTTTCGTTAAATAGCCCTGCTATTCGCCTCAAATCCATGAAAATCTGGTCTCAATTTCTCAAATTTTCGCTACGATTCTCTAAGTCCGACAGGCTCCTAGAAGAATATTTTCTATCTGTACGGTTAGGCAACTATACAGGGGAAATAGGGAGATGGGAATCATCTTGGCCGGGGCTGCCATCTGCGCCGGGGGCAGTGAACCCGGCGCGGTTTTTTGCTGGCTGAATGCCGAAATCGTGGTAAACAACCAGCGGTTGATTAGGCTGAAGGTCTGGCGGATTGTCTCCATTAGATAACTCATCAACCCTTCAGCCTACAGCCTAATAGCCTTCAGCCTAAACAACCTACAGCCTACTTTTTAAAAACCGACCCCCAACTCCCCTTGTCGAATCGAATGTACTCTCCGGAAATAAAAGCGCAGATCAGAAAGGGCCGTTCCCGTTTTATCGCCATGGCCATCACCTATTTTCTGGGCGCCTTTAACGATAATTTTTTTAAACAGGCGGCCATGCTCCTGGCTGTGGGCGCTGGTTTGAGTGGTTTGCAGGGCACGGCCACCATGCTCTTTTCCCTGCCCTTTATTCTCTTTTCCGCCTATGCCGGTTGGTTTGCCGATCGCTACTCCAAAAAGAATGTGGTGGTGGGCGCCAAGTTTATTGAGTTTAGCGCCATGCTGGTGGGGGCCTATGGCCTTATAACCCTGAACTGGTCCTGCATCCTGGCCATGGTCTTTATCATGGCGGCCCAGTCCACCCTGTTCGGGCCGGCCATTAACGGCTCTATTCCGGAGCTCTATCCCAAGGAATATGTGACCACGGCCAATGCCGTGATTAAGCTGGTCACCACCCTGGCCATCCTGGCCGGTATTGGTCTGGCCGGTCTGGCCCTGGACCAGGCCTGGTTTGCCACTGCCATCCCCTTTGGCCGGCTCTTGGTGGCAATCCTTGTTCTGCTGGTGGCAGGGATTGGTTTGCTGGTGAGTTTCGGGGTGGTGAAGCGGCCGGCAGCCGGGGCCAGGGAGAGTTTTCCCTGGCTGGGGCCCATCCATTCCCTGGCCGACCTTTACAGGGTGCGCCGTGATGGGCTTTTATTAACCACCATTGCCGGTGACGCCTTTTTTTATTTTGTATCCTCCATAGTTGTCCTGGTCATAAATGTCATGGGCCTGACCGAGCTTGGTATGTCGCAGACCATGACCAGTCTTCTGGTGGTTTCGCTCATGGTGGGGGTCTGCTGTGGTTCCTTCCTGGCGGCCAAGATCGCCAGTGGCCCAGGATGGTATAGGTTCATGGGCTGGGCCCTGCTGGTCATGGGCTGTGGTCTGGTTGGCGCCTTTATGGCCCTTCACTTTGGCGGCCAAACCATCCGGCTGCCCCTGCTCATCATGGCCCTGGTGGTTGCCGGTTGCGGCGGTGGTCTCTTTCTCATCCCCCTGACCAGCTTCATTCAGCTGCGGCCCCGGGCTGACCAAAAGGGCAAGATCATCGCTGTTTCTAATTTTGCTGCGTTCAGTGGTATTTTCATGTCAGGTGTCTGCTTTGATATCTTGAATAGGACCATGGCCCCCAGCGCGGCCATGCTCGTCCTTGGTCTGGTGGTAGGGGGTGCAGCCCTCTGTTTTGGTTTTACCTTTAAACGTTATGGTCAGGAGAATTCTCCATGTTAAAAATAATTGTCTTTATTATGCGCACCCTCTTGCGCCTGCGCTATCGCATCACCGTCAAGGGGCTGGACAGGATCAAGCCGTCGGATCCCAGCCAGGGCATCCTCTTTCTGCCCAACCATCCGGCCCTTATTGATCCCCTTATTATGTATGTCACCCTCTATAACCGCTTTCGGCCCCGGCCCCTGGCTGACGAGCGCCAGGTTGATTTACCGGTGGTGCGCCAGGCCATGGGGATGGTGCGCTGTGTGACCATGCCGGACATTGCCACCAGGGGCCGCCATAGTCGTGATGCGGTTGTGGCCGCCATGGCCGAGATCACAACGAGCCTTCAGCATGGTGATAATGTCCTGCTCTATCCCGCCGGCCGTATCTATCGGCGCCGATACGAATCGATCCGTGGTAACGGGGGGGTGGCGGCCATCCTGAAACAGGCCCCGGACATCCGGGTGGTCCTGGTTCGTACCACCGGCCTCTGGGGATCCTCCTTTTCCAAGGCCAGCGGCCGGACACCGACCCTCCTTGTCGATATCAGCAAGCATTTTTTCTACTTCCTGGTCAACTGCTTCTTCTTCACGCCCAAGCGCCAGGTGGTTATTGAGTTTGAGGAGCCTGCTGATATCCCCCATTCCGGCGATCGCCTGGCCCTAAACAGATATCTGGAAGATTTTTATAATAGCAAGGCGCCGGCACATTCCTTTGTCCCCCATTTTTGGTGGCAGGGCAGGGGGGCACGTATCTTGCCTGAACCGGGCAAGAAGAAAATCAGCGGTGATTCCGGGGTGGTGAGCGAGGCGGTGCGGCATCAGGTCTTTGCCAAAATAACGGAACTGAGCGGCGCTGAGAATATCAATATGAAGGATAATCTGGCCGGGGACCTTGGCGTTGATTCCCTGGGGGTGGCCGAACTTGCTGTCTGGATTGAACAGGAGTTTGGCTACACCATTGATGATCTGGAGACCCTTGATACGGCCGAGGATCTGCTCTTGGCCGCCTCTGGGCAGATCATCAGTCGCAAGAATGATCAGGTTGATATGCCGCCGTCAAAATGGTTTGCCGATAAGGATATTGCCCCCCTGGTGCTTGGAGAGGGGCAGACCATCACCGAGGTTTTTCTTGCCCAGGCAAGGAGGAACGTGGGCAAGGTGCTTATTGCTGATCTGCGCAGTGGGGTGCGCAGTAATCGTGATATAATCACGGCCCTCCATCTCCTGGTACCGGCATTTGCCAAGGTTCCCGGCAATAATGTCGGTCTCATGCTGCCGGCCGGGGTGGGCTGCACCATCGCCTATCTGGCCCTGCTCTTTGCCGGTAAGACACCGGTCATGATTAACTGGACCGTTGGTGAGGGCAATATGGCCTATTGCCTCGATAAGGTCGGGGTAAAGACGGTGATCTCGGCCAAGGCCCTGGTGGGGCGCTTGGCAGGTCAGGGTATCAAACTTGACGGGCTGAAGGTGGATTGGCTCCACCTTGAGGATGTTGCCAAGACCTTTACCCTGCCGAAAAAGCTCAGCGCAAAACTGAAGAGTTACGGCAGTTGGTCCCTGCTCTCCAGACACAGGAAGGGTGACGACATTGCCGCCATTCTCTTCACCTCCGGCTCTGAGGCCAAGCCCAAGGCCGTGCCCCTCAGCCATGGTAATTTCCTGGCCAATCTTCGTGATGTCGCCCAGGTCCTGCAGTTCCATGGTGATGACAGTATGCTGGGGATGTTGCCGCCCTTTCACTCCCTGGGGCTTACCGGCAACCTGCTGCTGTCCGTGTGTATGGGCATGAAGACGGTCTATCATGCCAACCCCACCGAGGCCGGCGTCCTTGCCAAGATCAGCGAGGTGTATAAAAACACGGTGCTGGTCGGCACCCCCACCTTTTTAAATGGAATTCTGCGGGCCGCAGAAACAGGTCAACTCGATACCCTGCGCCTGGTTTTCTCCGGGGCTGAGAAATGCCCCCAGCATGTCTATCAGGCCATTGCCACGGACTGCCCCCAGGTGGTGATGTGCGAGGCCTACGGAGTCACCGAATGCGCCCCTGGCGTCAGTATTAACCGGCCTGAAAACCCGGTGCCTGGCACCATCGGCCCGATACTGCCCTCCATGGAGTATGTCATTGTTGATGTGGAGAGTGGTGAACCGGTAGGCCTCGGCGACCAGGGAATGCTTCTGGTGCGGGGCCCCAATGTTTTCAAGGGATATCTCCACCATGACGGCAACCAGCCCTTTGTGGAGCATGACGGTAAGCAGTGGTATGAGACAGGGGATCTGGTGGCGGAGGACAAAGGGGGGATCATCACCTTCCGTGGCCGTTTGAAGCGTTTTATCAAGCTCGGCGGCGAGATGATCTCCCTGCCGGCAATCGAGGCGGCCCTGCTGGAACAGATTGATAGTGATACTGATGACGGCATCCCCCTTGCCGTGGAGGCGACACCTAACGAGGAGCAGCCCGAGGTGGTGCTCTTTGTCACCTTTAAGATAAGCAGAGACCAGGCCAATAGGGCCATCCGGGCGGCTGGCCTCTCACCGATCCATAATGTCCGGCGTCTTATTGAGGTTGAGGAGATTCCCGTGCTCGGCACGGGCAAGACCGATTATCAGGCCTTGAAAAGGATGCTGTAAGGTATAGGTCGGAATGTCTCTTTGAAAAGAAAAAAGACCTCGCACAGGAGCCACGGAATCCACGGAAATCACTGAAGTTTTCCGTGTCTTTCCGTGGATTCCGTGGCAAAAAAAATTATTTGTCAGAAAGGGAGAGAGCTGCAGAATTTTTTCTCAGGACTACTCGCCGAAATGTTGGACCTGATAGGTCTTGATTTCAACCCCGTCATTCCTCCAGCCTTCCCTGGGCAGCCCCGCCTTCATGGCCAGATGACCGAGGAAATCTTCCGGGCTGGCAAGCTGGTCCCAGACCTGGGGCAGAAAGGTGGATTGGTAGCTGCCGTGGCTTAAAATAACGCCATCAATATGGGGGCGGAGCTTAGCGACAAGGTCTTTGGGGCCCGTGAACTCCAGGGGCGTTGGTTCGCTGAGGATGGAATTCTCCACCTCAATATCGGTAAGCTCGTTGGCCTCCACCCTGCTAAAGCGCCTGTCGTTAAAGGCCGCGTTTTCCGCCTGGTGGCGGATGGCTGTAATAAGGGGCTCACTGGCTGTCAGCGAGCCGATACAGCCGCGTAATTGATCCCCCTTTTTCAGGGTGACAAAGACCCCCCTGTTTCTCTGAAAAACCGGATCGCTGAACTTCTCCTGATCAATCCTGTCTTCCTGCCCTATGGCCAGGGCAGAGGCAATGGTTTCCCTGGCCAGCCTGACCAGGATTTCACCCTGCTCCTGTGATAGATCACCCATTATCCAGCCTCCGTAAAGGCCATGGCCCCATAGCCCACCACCCGGTCGCGGTCACCGGCCGTATCGCCGCTGTTGGCATAGTGCAGGAGGCGGGCTTGCCAGTTTTTCATGGCTGCCAGGTGGAGGAGAATCTCGATGCCCACCATGCCGCAGGCCTTATTGTCATTGTCCTGGAGGGAGGCCATGTCCCCATCAAGGATGGCGTTCAGGGTCTGCCTGTCCTTGTGGACGGCGCTGTCATAGTCGAGGAAATGGGAGAGGTCGCTTGAGATAACGACCAGGACATCATCATCTATAAGGGGGGCCAGGGCCTGGGCAGTTCTCTCTGTGCTGGTCTGGCCCACCACCAGGGGGACGAGGGTGAAATCGCCCAGGGATTCCTGGAGAAAGGGCAGGATGACCTCCAGGGAATGCTCGGCCTGCTCTGAAGAGATATTCTCCTGAAAAAGATCGGGATGACTCCCCTGGAGCTCGCCTCCCAGGGGGGAGAGGGGAATATCTCCCAGGGGTGTGCGATAGGTGGCGGCCCTGCTCACTGCCGAGCCTGCCACCCCCACATGATGGGCCGGACCCATGAGAATAACGGTTTTAAAATGCTGATCCTGCAAAAGGATGGTGCCGTGGGCAGCGGTGGGGCCGGAGTAGACATAACCGGCATGGGGCAGGATAAGGGCCCGGAGCTTGGCGCTGCCCAGGTCGATTTTGTCGCCTGTGGCCTGCTTATGGAGGTCCTGGATTAATAAACGCAGGCTGTCAGGGTTTTCCGGATAAAAGCTGCCTGCCCAGCGGGGGGAACGGATGGAAGATGACATGGGTGTATCCTCTTGGTTGGCCTTGCCCCAGGAGTAAAATGAATTTGAGAAGCTGGGAAGTACAAATTTGAGCAGAAGGCGCCCTGCAAGAAGTACCCTTGGGGTGCGCCCTGCAAGAGATAAGCGCAGACGTCGAGTACCCCTGTGGCATACGTGTCTTACTAAGATCCCTTCCTTCTCCTTATTTCTCAACTCCTTATTCCTCAAATTCTAATGTACTACTTTGGCCACCCCTTTTGTGAAATTTTGCCCTTTGTCGGCGGCTGTTTTCAGTCTGATTTTTTATGTTCGCCGGTCAATACGGCGATACTGGAGGGCCTCGGCAATGTGGCCGGGTTCAATCTGTTGCTGGCCGCTAAGATCAGCAATGGTCCGGGAAATTTTTAAGATGCGGTTATAGGCCCGGGCCGACAGGCGGAGACGCTCCATACCTTGTTCTAAGAGACCAAGGCCGGCCCGGTCAAGCACACAATGTTTTTTGAGGTCACGGCTGGTCATCTGGCCATTGGCATAGATCCTTTTTCGGCCCTTGAAGCGTTCGGTCTGGAGGGCCCGGGCCGCAATGACCCGTTGTCTGATGGTGGCCGAGCTTTCCCCCTCCGGGCCCTTGGTCATCTCCTTAAAGGGCACGGCTGGCACCTCCAGGTGGATATCGATCCGGTCGAGAAGGGGGCCGGAGAGTTTGTCCCTATAGCGTTTTATCTGGGGCGGACTGCAGGTGCAGCCATGGAGATGGTCATCAAGATGGCCGCAGGGGCAGGGATTCATGGCCGCAACGAGCATGAAGCGGGCCGGAAATTCAAGGGAGCTTGCTGCCCTGGAGATGGTCACCGTGCCATCCTCCATGGGCTGGCGCAGCACCTCCAGGACATGTTTTTTATACTCTGGGAACTCGTCCAGAAAGAGGACGCCGTTATGGGCCAGGGAGACCTCGCCGGGGCGGGGCTGATTGCCGCCACCGATGAGACCGGCGTCAGAGATGGTATGGTGGGGGGCCCGGAAGGGACGTTGACTCACCAGACCCTGGTCAGGGGCAAGAAGCCCCATGATGGAATAAATTTTTGTGGTTTCCAGGGATTCCTCAAAGCTGAGATCCGGGAGGATTGTGGCAAGGCGTTTGGCCAGCATGGTCTTGCCGCTGCCCGGACTGCCGTTAAGAAGGATGTTGTGGTCCCCTGCTGCCGCCACCTCCATGGCCCGTTTAACATGCCCTTGCCTCCTGACGTCACTAAAATCAAAGCTTGATTGGTGGGGGCTGCTGGGAGAATGGTCGGCGTCAGCACATCTCAGCTCGAGCCGGTCGGCAAGAAACTCAACGGCCTGGTCCAGGGAGGTGAGGCCGTACACCTCAATGCCGGAGACCATGGCCGCCTCGCGACAGTTGGCATTTGGCACCAGGATGGCCTGTTTGCCCTGTTGCCGGGCGGTCGTGACCATGGACAGGATGCCTTGAACCCCACGTAACTTGCCGTCCAGGGAAAGCTCGCCTGCAATGGCCATGGAATCCAGTTTGTCCTGGTTAAAGGAGTGGTCTGCGGCCAGGATGCCAATGGCAATGGGCAGATCGTAACTGGTGCCGGCCTTTTTGACATCGGCAGGGGCGAGGTTCACCGTAATTCTGCGGTTAGGGAAGTCATAGCCGCTGTTCTTGATGGCCGCCTTCACCCTGTCCTTGCTCTCCCGTACTGCGCCTTCGGCAAGGCCCACAGTCGAAAAGGCGGGCAGGCCATTGGCGATATCCACCTCGACCTCAACGGCAATCCCGTCAACGCCGCTCAGGGCTATGGTATGAATTTTAGCAAGCATGTTTTGGTGTTGGTTGGTCCGGTGGATACATAATCAGGTTAATGCGGAAAATCGAACAACTATGTACCCTGCTGATTGATGTAACCCTTTAACCGCAAAAGCAATATTGCAACTTTTTAGTTAGGATTGTTTGTTTGAAACTTTATCGTTATTTTCTGCGAAGACAACTACTTCGAATCGTTAACCGCAAACCACGAAACCCGTATGCCTCGTCAATGCCTATGTGCGTAACTTCAACAGGATGGTGCAGGTGGGGAGGCTGAATCAATATCATTGGTGAGTTGCTGATAGAGGCCATCGTTATAACCGATATAGAAGGTCTTGCCGTGGCGCATGGCCGGCGCCCGCAGATTGCCGCTACGGCCCAGGATTTTCTTCATTATTTCAGCCTTGTTGTCCGGCCTTGGCTTATATTCCAAGATTTTTTTACCACTGGCGATGAAAATATGGTCAGCATCAGCCACCATCTGCCAGGCAGCCCCATGGGCCAGGGTCTCCTTCTTGGCGTTGACTTCTTTGTTGATCGTGACCCTGCTTTGCTTGAGAGACTCCCAAGCCCTGTTGCAGGAGGCTCATCCCTTACGCATATAGGCCCAGTCAATAGCCATGGAATTTCTCCTTCTTTGTCAGTATGATATAAAGCTACAAGCCATGTTAATGAGCAAGCTTTCATTCTGTCAATGCAATTCAAATAAAAGGAGGTTTCCATGAAGGTGCGTTGCTTTTCACCCTACGAGTTCAGCGTGGGCGAGATGATCTATATAGATGGTGGAAAACGTAAGGGTGACTGGCGTGTTGCGGCCATTGATGACAAAAACATTACCCTGCGCTGCCCCATGAGTGGCAGGGAGTTTATCTGGAGCCGTGTTTGTTATCACCTTGGAGATACAGAAAGACCGGCCTTTATTGGCTAAAATAAATCCTGTTGAAAATTTTGGAATATATTTCCCATCCCCACCTCCCAAGGTTAAGACGTTATGGGCAGCCATGATGACAGGCAGGCATGGAAAACCCTGGTTGCCGGCCACCCAGCCCTGTTTCTTCCGTGAGGCGGACCAGGGATTGGCCACGGTTGAGGAGGTTGATGACGCCCGCCAACCTGATGGGGGCCATGGGGTTTTATACTGTCGTCAATGCCATGCCCCGGTGACCAGCACCCAGGAACGGCTCAAGGTCCTGGGGAAACATTGCCATGTTTTTCCCAACCCAGAGGGCATGGTCTTTGAGATCGGCTGTTTTGGCCTGGCCCCGGGTTGTGGACAGCAGGGCCCGCCAGTATTTCAGTACAGCTGGTTTCCTCCCCATGCCTGGAGCCTGGCCCTGTGCCAGACCTGCAAGACCCATCTGGGCTGGTATTATGAAGCAATCGGCAAATCTTCTTTCCATGGCCTGATTTTGAACAGGCTGGTGGAGGAATGGACGTAAGGAGTCCCCCTTTATGAAAAAGTTTTTACACCCAAGCTGCGGAGCCGTCCTTGTTCTTCTGCTTTTACTTAGCGGCTGTGCAACCTTGAATGATCCGCCAAATCGCACCAATCTGGTGCCCGATCATCACCCCGTGGAAACAGACCCCAACACCACGGTCTATGTGGACCCTGAGACTGGTGGGGAAAAGGTTGTTTATGACCTTAACGGCCATTGGAAGGTATGGCTTGGCTATGCCGAGGCCGTGTCCATTATCCAGGACGGCAATAGCTTTGTTGGCCAAACCGTGGTGGGCGGTGGCTGCTGCTCCCATCAGTATGATCCCAAACGGGTTATTATCCGTGGCCATATTGACGGCAATCTCATCCATTGTGAGAAGCGTACATCCGGCAATGACTGGGAGAAAAGTGTGACGGAAGTTACCGGCCATGCCGAGGCATTTTACTGCCTGGGTTGGCCCACCAGGTTGTTTGAGCGCCTGGGGCCCACGGAGTCATATTGGCCTTTAGGGGTGAAACAGTACTGACAAGCGCCCCCTGCTATTATAATCAATACTGATGCATTCAAAAAAACTGAAGACGTAGACGTACAAGACCAGGGGATACTGGGGTCGCACGTCCTTGCCTCTGTGATCTCTGTGGTGAATACCTTTAAAGGTTCAGCTTCCTGCAAAAAACGCCTGGAGTTTAAAGCTAATCCATGTCAACACTTCTCGTTGCCGACATAGGCGGCACCAAAATCGATTTTGCCCTGCTTGATTCGGGCAGACCGGGTTTTGCACCTGTGCATCAGGGCCAACTGGCAAGCGCTCGTTATCACTCCTGCGCAGAGGTGATCGCCGCCTGCCTGGCGGCTTTTCCCGGCCGGGTCGACTTTGCCAGCCTGGCCGTTGCCGGGCCGGTTGCAGCACAGCAGGTTTCCTTTACCAATTTGCCCTGGCAGACAGGAGCGCTCGCCCTCAAGGAGGAGTTCGGCTTTGCCGGCCTTGTGCTGATGAATGATCTCGTTGCCCTGGCCGAGGCTGTCGAGCTTCTTGGAGATGGCGATGTCCAGCATATAAAAACTGGCAAGACAGCTGCCAAGGCTGGCATTTTGGTGGTTGCCCCGGGCACCGGTTTAGGGGCGGCCCACATCCGCAGAAATGGAGGATCAGCCATTGTTCAAGCCACGGAGGCGGGCCATCTCAGCTTTACGCCCCGGACAGAGACTGAAATGGAGCTTTTGTCATTTCTCATGAAAGGGCATGGCCATGTCTCCTTTGAGATGGTGTGCTCCGGCCTGGGGCTGGCAAATATTTTTTCCTTTTTAAGGGCTACAGGCCTACCTGTACCTGGGGAGTTGGCGGCAAAGATTGGCCAGGGCCATGACCTTGCGCCCCTGCTTGCCGGCCGGGCCCTGGCCGCTGATACTGTTTGTCCGATCAGCAGCAGGACCTATGAATTGTTCGGCGATATTCTTGCCGAGTTCTGCGCCAATCTGGCCTTGGCTCTTTTGCCTGGCGCTGGTATTTATCTGGGCGGCGGCATGCTGCCACGCCTTGGTAGTCTCTTTGACCAGGGGCGTTTTGTCCGCCGTTTTAAAGATCGCGGCAGGATGCAGGACGTGGTTGGCGCCATGCCGATTTTTTTAATTAGCCATCCCCACCCTGCCATGCTAGGGGCCTATAGGGTGGGGCAAAGGAAATTTTATGATGAGGAGTGAGGCAATAAAAAGGGGAGTGGTCATGGGCGCCGGAGCGGTGGCCGTGGGACTCTTCTTCTACCTGGATATGGGACAGTATCTGACCCTGGAGTATGTCAAAGAGTCCCAGGCCCGTTTTCAGGAGCTATATGCTGAGAATATGCCTCTGGTGGTGGCCGTTTATATGGCGGTTTATATCATGGTGACCGCCCTTTCCCTGCCTGGGGCCGTTGTCATGACCTTAGTCGGCGGCGCCATTTTTGGTGTGATGGCGGGTTCTGTGATCGTTTCCTTTGCCTCGACAATCGGGGCCACCGTTGCCTGTTTTGTGGCCCGGTTTATTCTACGGGACTGGGTCCAGGGCCGGTTTGGCGATCGTCTGGGGGCCATTAATAAGGGCATTGACCAAGAGGGAGGTTTTTATCTCTTCAGTCTGCGCCTGGTGCCGGTCTTTCCATTTTTTGTTATCAATCTGGTCATGGGCATGACCCGGCTTTCCCTCTGGAAATTTTACTGGATCTCCCAGCTTGGCATGTTGCCGGGCACCATCGTCTTTGTGAATGCCGGTAAGGAGCTGGGCAGGATAGATTCCCTGGCTGGCATTCTCTCCCCAGGCCTTCTTGTCTCCTTTATTATCCTTGGTCTTTTCCCCATTACAGTGAAAAAGATCATGGGGGTTGTACAAAGGGCGAGGACCTCTGGGGGCAGCCTTAAATGATTTCCATAATCTTTGTGGTGAGTTCTGCCATGGTAAAGGGCTTCTGGATATAACCGGCACAGCCGCGGTTAACAATGTCAGAGGCCTGGCCTTCTATGCTGTAGCCGGTTGAGAGCAGAACCTTAACCCCGGGATTGATCATCTGCAGCCTGTCAAAGGTTTCACTCCCCCCCATGCGGGGCATGATCATATCAAGGACCACAAGGTCGATTTCAGCGGACCTCTCCCGGTAAATCTCCACGGCATGATAGCCGTCACCAGCAGTTACGACCCGAAACCCCCTGGCCTCAAGCAGTTCCTGGCCGGTTTCCCTGATCGATTCATCATCATCCACCAGTAAGATAGTTCCTGACGGATGCCGGTTGCTGAATGCCGAGGTGCGGCCAGTTACAGGGAGAATTTCCGTGGAGGTGGGGATGTAGATATGAAAGGTGGTGCCTCTGCCCATCTTTGAATCAACCTCAATGTGGCCGCCGTAGGCAGCGACAATACCGTAGGTGGAGGCCAGGCCCAGCCCTGTGCCGCGGGACAGGTCCTTGGTGGTGAAAAAGGGTTCAAATATATGGGGCTTGATATTATCCGCGATACCTGTGCCGGTATCAGTGATAATGAGATGGACATAGTTGCCATGGATGCCATCAATCAATATGTCCTCAATGGTCTCGTAGGGGATATGCCTGGTGCTGATGCTGAGCGTACCGCCACCTGGCATGGCGTCGGCAGCATTAATAAAGAGGTTGAACAGCACCTGCTCGATCTGGCCCTGGTCGGCGTTAATGATCAGCGTCTCCGGGGCCAGATTGGTGTGAACGGAAATCTCCTTGTTGGTCCTGGAAAAGGTCTCAACAATGGTATGGATCAGGTCATGAAAATTAAGAAGGCGGACATCGTATTGCCCCTGCCTGGCATAGCCCAGCAGCTGGCGGGTCAGGCGGCCGCCGCTCTCCACCAGGTTTTCTATGTTGATCAGATGGGAAAATTCCTGCTCCGAGGGGTCGCAATGGCAGACAAGAAGGGAGATGTGACCCTGGATACCCATGAGGAGATTGTTGAAGTCGTGGGCAATGCCACCGGCCAGGGAGCCGAGGGCCTCCATCTTTTGGGCGTGACGGAGTTGGTCGTCCTTCTTCTGTAGGTCCTCCAAGACCCGGGCATTAAGAGCGATCTCCTCGGAAAGGGAGTAGTTGGACTTGGTCAGCTCCTCCGTTCTTTTGGAAACGCGGATCTCAAGCTCGTCATGGGCCTTTTGGAGCGCCCCCTGCTGGGTGACCACTTTTTGCCTGAGATGGATCTTTTCCAGGCAGTTCTTCAGGGTAATTTCCAGCTCGGAAATACCAACCGGTTTAAGGAGAAAATTATAGGCCCC
>JAUVQZ010000083.1 GCA_030597865.1 Pseudomonadota bacterium
CACGCTGATAGCGATCCGAGGCGCTGACATGCTCATGGAGCCTTTCAATGATATGACGATGATTGTAGAGATGCGTAAGGCTGTCGGTGACGGAAATCTCCTGCAGGCGAACGTTTTTGACCTTCAGCTCGTCATTTAAGCGCTGCAGCCTTTTATTGGCCTCATTGAGCGCCCCTTCGGCCAGGATACGTTCAGTAATATTATTGAGAATAATTGCCGCACCAACAACAGTATCAAACTCTTTTAAGGGGGTGACCATATACTCCACGGTAAAGGAGGCGCTGGCCTTGCCCATGATTTCCTTGAGACCCGAAAGCACACCGCCTTGGCTGATGGATTGCACCAGGGAGCCATTGCTTTGCAAAAAGGGGAGCGTGTTGCCATCACCACAGACAATGACGGATTTCAGCTTGCGGCCCAGATAACCATCGCCCCAGGCCAACATGCTGCAGGCCGCGGGATTGGCAAAGGTGATGGCCCCATCACAATCGACAACAATTACCCCGTCATTGAGGCCGTCAAGAATCAGCTGTAACCGGTCGCGCTCATGGCCGAGGCGCTCCAGGATATCACCCCTGTCGAGATCACCTTCAATATTGTTTTGCTTTTTGGCACCCATCTGCCACTCCCCTTGACCACCGGTAAAACAAAAAAGGACTTGCGCCGCCCCTGCCAGGAACAGCTGAAATCCTGGCAATAATGGTTCATTGTCCGCATTCTCCACAGTCTTGTCAAACGGTTGCCCGTTGTCCCGGCGTTTTTATGGCCGGGCTAACAAGGTACAGCACGGATTACAACCGTGGGCATGCCCCTCACCAAGGGGAAGATACATGCAGCGAGGATATTTTTTTTTGGGGGGGGGAAGGGAGGCAAAAATTTAGGGCAACAGTACAGTTATCTCCTGCTGCTTCTTCTTCAGACGCTTACCAGACACGGGAAAGATGGTTTTCAACTCCTGGGCAAAGAGGGAAATCCGCAGCTCCTCAACCATGGTGGCAAAATGGTCGAGCTCCCCTTCAATTTCCGGGGTGAGCCCTTCCCGGCTGCGGACTTCAGCGAGCCAGTCAACGAAAGGGGTTATTTGCCCCAGGCGGGCGCTATCCTTAGCAGGATCCTGGAGTTTCCGCTGCAGGCGGATGACCAGGGCCTTGAGATAACGGGGCACCTGGGCAAGTTTAGCAGCACCCATGGTGACCAGAAAATCCGGCGGTAGATAGCGCCCCACCTCGGCCCGGAAGGTGACACACTCCTCGGCGTTGATGCCGAAATATTTTTTATCGCGACACTCATCCTCCAGGCCGCTAATAAAGTCAAGGGTGGCCCGCCGCTCCTGGAGGACGGCAACCACCTGGGCCAGAATCTTTTTGCCAAGAACAAAGGGCCCGGCCCCCTTTACCCGCTCCAGGGTGGCGGCGAAGGTATCCTTGTCGGGAATGAGGCCATCCTGGCAGCTGAAAATCTCCTGCCGGATAAAGGAAAAGAGATCCCTATTAATTTCCCCATGGCTGGCCAGCCCTTCATAGAGGGCCCAATGGGCCCGGGGCAGGACAAAATCCTTTTTAAGACCCTGCAGCCCTTTGACAAACTGGCGACCGTAGAGCACCAACAGCCCCTCCCTGGTCTTGGCCCGGCATGTGCCGATATCGGTAAAGACCCGGAGGCCAACCCCCTTCTTGCCCTGGGCCACCAGGCCGGGGTAGGCAAAACCGGTGAGGTTACCCCGACGGTCCTTGATCTGGAGGCGCCCGGGCAGACCGTCAAAATCCCAGCCCGTGATATCATCCCGTTCATAACGTGTCCGCAAGGCCACAAGGCCCTGGGAGTCGTCATCCAGAGCCGTTGTTTTCTGGGCCAGCACCTTGGGGTCGCGGCTCGACTCCACCTCATCACCATCGACAAGCTCAAAGCGCATGGATAGATGGCGGGGCAGGTTGTCCGTCGTCCACATGGCAGGTTCAACCTTGAGCTGAAAGGTCTTGGAAATGGCCACCTCAAGCTGGCGAAAGAGATTTCCCTGGTAAGGGGTAAGCAGGGGCATCAGCCTTTCAGCAGACCGGGGGATGGGCACCAGATTGCGGCGGATGGACTTGGGCAGACTTTTTAAGAGGCAGGTGATTTTTTCCTGAAGAAGGCCTGGGACCAGCCACTCAAAATACTCACGGCGGCTATGGGCCGCCAGATTTTTAGGGATGACCACGGCAATGCCATCCTCACTTGCACCCGGATCAAAACAATAGCGGAGCTTAAAGGTCAGCTCCCCGCAATTAATAGACTCGGGAAAATCAGCAAGACTCTTATCCTCTGGCTGGCCCTTGACGATATCCGCCTCAACCATGCGCAGTAGGTCATCGCCGCCATTTTGTTTCACGCACCGGGCCAGACTCTGGCGATCAAAGACGTCCTTGGGCAGGCGCTGGTCATAAAAATCGAAGAATTCCAGGTCATCAACAAGGACGCCGCGCCGACGGGTACGGTGTTCCAGCTCCTCCATCTCCTTGATGAGCTTGCTGTTTGCCGCCAAGAAAGGGAAGCTGCCCCCCAGTTCACCCGCCACCAGGGCCTCCTGGATAAAGATCTGCCGGGCCTCCTTTTCATCCACTCGACCATAATTCAGCCGACGACCGGCCACGATAATAAGGCCAAAGAGGGAGACCTGCTCCTTGGCCACCACCATGCCCTGCTTCTTGGCCCAGTGGGGCCCCAGGTAGGCGCGCTTACAGAGATGGCCGGCCAGGGGCTCAATCCATTCCGGCTTGATACCGGCGACGCTGCGGGCAAAGAGCCGGGAGGTCTCCATGAGCTCACCGGCCATGATCCACTGGTTATTCTTACCAAACTGACCAGAGCCGGGAAAGACCATGAGCTCCTTGTTCTGGCAGCCCTGGTAGATATTCTTGGCCTTCTTGAGGCCGATATTACGCAGATTACCGCTCAAGATAGCGCGATGGACCTGATCGTAGCTTGCCGGCTCGCTATTTTCCTGAAAGCGCAGGGCGCCATGGCGCTTGTCCCGGCCCTCTTCTGCCAGGATGGAGCGAATCTGCTCATGGATATCCTGCCACTCGCGCATACGTTGAAAGGAGAGGAAATTCTGTTTACAGAACTTGCGCAACTTCGACTGGCTGCCCGCCGCCATGGCGGTGTGGGCGTAGAGATCCCAGAGACTGAGGAAACTCTCAAAATCGGAAGCAGCGGACTTGAACCTGGCATGGGCCTCATCAGCGGCAGCCTCCTTGTCCACCGGCCGGATACGGGGGTCCTGGATGGAAAGGGCCGCGGCAATGATGATCATTTCCCGCACACAATTCTCGTGGCGGGCCGCAATGATCATCCTGGAGATGCGCGGATCAAGGGGCAGACGGGCCATGAGACGGCCGGAACGGGTCAGCCGTCTTCTTTCATCAAGGGCGCCCAACTCGCTGAGAAGATGATAACCATCGGCAATGGCCCGGCCAGAGGGTGGATCAACAAAGGGAAAGCTGGCAGGTTCCCCCAGGTTAAGGCTGGTCATCCTTAAGATGACCTCGGCCAGATTGGAGCGCAGGATCTCCGGCCGGGTGAATTCCGAGCGCTCCACATAGTCCTTTTCATCATAGAGACGCAGGCAGATACCAGGCCCCACCCTGCCGCAGCGCCCAGCCCGCTGGTCACAGCTGGCCCTGGATATCTTGGTCACCGGCAATTTACTGGTCCGGGCCCGGACGTTATAGCTCAAGATCCGTGCCAGGCCGGTGTCAACCACATAGCGGATACCCGGGACGGTGAGGGATGTTTCGGCCACATTGGTGGCAACCACGATCTTCAGCCGGCCTGTTTTCTGAAAGACCTGGTTTTGGTCGCGGCCTGCCAGGCGCCCGTACAGAGGGAGGACAAGGGGCGACTCCCTCCCCCTATGCCGACGAAAACGACTGTCAAAGAGGGCCACGGCCTCACGGATATCACGCTCGGTGGGCATGAAGACCAGCATGTTGCCGGACCCTTCCGTTTGCAGAAGTTCCATGGCAGACTGGACCGCCTGTTCAACATAGGCCCCCTCATCTCCGCCCTCCTCCCGGCTCAGATACCTGGTCTCCACCGGATAGGTGCGGCCGGAAACCGAAATAATCGGGGCATTGCCAAAGGCCTTGGAAAACTTTTCCGTATCAATGGTGGCCGAGGTAATAATCAGCTTCAGATCAGGACGACCCTTTAAGATGCGATGCATAATGCCGAACAAAAAGTCGATATTAAGACTGCGCTCGTGGGCCTCATCAATGATGATGGTGTCATAGGCGGCAAGGCGTCTGTCCCCCTGGGCCTCGGCCAGCAGGATGCCATCGGTCATAAACTTGATGCGGGTGGCAGCGCTGGTCTGGTTGCGGAAGCGGATCTTATAGCCCACCACAGAGCCGGCCCCACCAAGCTCCTCGGTGACCCTGGCGGCAATGGAGGTGGCCGCGATACGACGGGGCTGGGTACAGCCGATCATTTTTTCCACGCCCCGGCCCGCCTCAAGACACATCTTGGGGAGCTGGGTGGTTTTTCCTGACCCTGTATCACCGGCAATGACCACCACCTGATGCTCTTTGATGGCAGCGATAATGGCCTGCCGTTCAGCAACGATGGGTAAGTTCTCGGGATACTTTATTTTTTTAATCTGCTCATTCACAATAAATATGTCAAAATATTTGGAAATAAAGCGCTTTTCTGGCTATAATGCTTTTTGATGATGCGTAAGGCTTTTTTTTACGTTGTTTTTTTATTCTCGATCCCCATAAAAATGGAGGCTGAACATACCATTTTTATACCCAAATAGAAAATGGGAATCGAGCCGATCTTTTTTTCAAATACTCATTAAGAAACCGAAGCAGGTGAGAAATGGCTAAACTAAAAAAATCCAGAGGCTCCTTTCCAGGCCAAAATGCCGCCCCACAAACGGCCAGCAATCAGCCTTCCAAGGATAATGCCGGAGACCTGGCAGATCTGGAGAATATCGAAACTGCCATGGAGGCATCCCATAAAAGCGTGGTTTCCCGGGACAAGGAAATCGGTGAAACGGCTGAAAGACCCAGCGGTCCGGTGGGCCTTGATATCGGTACCAGCCATATTGTCATGGCCCAGAATGCCGGTCGCCATATCAACACGGTGAACCAGCTTAACGCATTCTTCACCATCCCCTACTCCAAGTTCACCAAGAAAATCCTGGTCGAAAACGACATCTCTTTTTACTCCAAGGGCGATCAGTTTTACATCCTCGGTTATTCGGCGGAAAACTTCGCCAACATGTTTAACACCAATACCCGCCGCACCATGGAAAAGGGTATCCTTTCCAGCCATGAGGATGAGGGCATCACCGTCCTGCAGTCCATCATCAGCTCCCTGCTGGCCAAGACCGAAAAGCAGGAGGTTGTCTGCTTCTCCATGCCCGGTGTGCCGGTGGACGGCAATGCCTCGGTGGTCTACCACGAGTCCATCATCAAGATGTACCTGGCCTCCCTGGGCTACCGCCCCATCTCCATCAACGAAGGCCTGGCCACCATCATGAGCGAACTGGCCGATGACAACTTCACAGGGATCGGCATCAGTATGGGGGGCGGCATGTGTAACGTCTGCCTCTCCTACCTCTCTGTACCGGTGCTCAACTTCTCCGTCCAGAAAGGCGGTGACTATATCGACACCATGGTAGGCGCCTCTGTGGGTGAGCCCGCCACCCGCATCAAGATGATCAAGGAAGGCACCCTCAACCTGGCCAGCACACCTCAGGACCGGGTGGAAACCGCCCTGGACATCTACTACGTCGATCTCGTCTCCCACCTGCTCAATACCCTTGAGCATGAGCTGAAGACCACGGACAAGATGCCCAACATCAATAATGCCCTGCCCATTGCCCTTAGTGGCGGCACTGTCCTGCCCAAAGGCTTCAAGGATCTCTTTGAAAAAGGCCTGCGCAAGGTCAACCTGCCGGTTGAAATCTCAGAGGTTCGCATTGCCGACGACCCCCTTAACACCACTGCCAAGGGCGCCATGGTCATGGCCCTTTCCGAAGAGATCTAAAAGGGTACAAGTAACATTCACCATAAAAAATGGGATCCGCAATTGCGGATCCCTTTTTTTTATGGTGGTCAGCGTATGGGTTAAGGGAGGGATAGAAGAGGGAAGACCATTCCCTGTCTCTGTTATTCTCTACCCCCTGTAACTTCTCAAACCTTAGCCCTTGTCCTTCATGGCCCGGAGGCGGGCCTGGTAGCGTTTGGGCGAGAGAACCTTGATTTTCTGCTCACCGATCTTGCTCCTGCCATGGTAGAACTGAACCTTCCAGGAGCCAAAGACCATCTCTTGGGGGCCGGGAAAGGTCAGAGAGGCCACCAGACGCTGGCAATAACCGCTCTCCACCCTTGTGGTACGCACCAGCTCATTCTTGGGATTGAGCCATCTGATTTCGATGGGAATACGGCTGCTGGCCGGCATGAAATTGACAAAAAAGAGGATGCCGAATTTATCACCCGACTGACCAGGAATGCCGATATCACTATGGGCGAACATCCGGTGTCTGAGCAGGGTTGATTCAACATCAGAGAGACTGGCAAACTGGCCGCTGAGATTATTTTGACCAGCAAAAGGCTTGTTAACGATGCCAAATTTCTCCACCTGCAATCCCCAGATCTTGACCTCGTCTTGGCCGCCATCTTGCCGGACAGCGGTCTGGGCAAGGGACGGTGGAATCCTTGCAGGCCGCGATGAGTGGAGTTGGGCAGGATCAATCTCAACATTCTTGGCCTTATCGAGATTTTTGGCGCCATCAGCCCTGGTTTCGGAAAGATCAACCCCCTTTAGATCAGCCCGGTTCAAATCAGCGTCATTCATATTGGCGTTGCGCAAATTGGCCCCCTGAAGCTGGGCATCGGTGAGATTAGCCCAGCGTAAATCCGCCCCGGAAAGGTTGGCCTCGGTGAGGTCGGTACGGGACAGATTGGCATTGGAAAAATCCACGTTATGTAAATCAGCATAGGCCAGGGTGGCGCCAATGAGGTTGGCGTTGCGCAGATTAAAGCGGACCACACTGACATCATCAAAAAGTTTTGATTTGAGCTTTACCAGGATCTGGGGGCTTGAGGTCAGGTTAATTCCGGTGAGATTGGCGCCCTTCAGGTCGGCATTATTCAGATCGGCATGGCTCAAATCAGCCCTGGTCAGATCAGCGGAGCTCAAAAAGGCATTGGCAAGATTAACCCTACTGAGGTCGGCCCCCACCAAGTTGGCCCGGGTGAGGTTGGCACGCAGTAGATTTGCCCCGGAAAGATCGGCGCCTTCCATGAAACTATTGGTCAGATTGGCATCGACCAGGGTGACACCGCCTGAGATATCCGCCCCTTGGAGGTTAGCGCCGGTGAGATTGGCACGGTCCAGCTTAGAGCCCACCAGGATGGCGCCGGCCAGAGAGGCATTGGTGAGATTGGCCTTACTCAGATTACTGCCGACAAGGCTACTGTTGGCAAGATTGACATTGGTCAGATTGGCCAGTTCAAGAAGGGTATAGTCGAGATTAGCCTCACCCATCTCTGCGCCATGCAGATTGGCCTGGGAAAAATTGCCATGCTGCATCTGACCCCTGTGAAGATTGGCCTGGCTGAGATCCGCCTGGCTGAAGTTGGCCTCCTGCAAATTGGCCTCCCGCAGATTGGCTTGATAGAGCCGCGCTCCTGTGAGGTCAGCCTTGACAAGAATCACCCCCACCAGGGAAGCGCGGGAAAGTTCCACCCGGGCCATCTTGGCGTGACTCAAATCTGCCCCTTCCAGATTGGTGGTGGAAAGATCCGCATCCTCCAGGGAGATTCCGGTTAATTTTGCGTTCTGCAGTTTGGTGCCGGTGAGATCAGTTTTGGAAAAATCAGCGCCCCGGGCATCAACCCCGGACAGGTCCGCCTCTGTGAGCAAGGCAGCGGCCAGAGAGACATCCTTGAGTTGAGCGCCTCTGAGATTGGCCCTCCCAAGATTGCTGCCACTGAGATCCGCCCTGTCAAGCTGGGACTGGACAAGGTTTGCCTTTTGCACATTGGCCTCCCTCAGAATTGCCCCCTGGAGGTTGGCCCGGCTCAGATCGGCGTAGCTCAAATTGGCCCTGGTCAGATCAGCATCACGAAAATCAGCCCCGGTGAGATCAGCCTTGCTCAAATTGGCATCGGATAGATTTGCCTGCCGGAAGTCGACCTTACGCAAATCCAAGGTTGAGAGATCAATGCCTGCCAGATCCAGCCCCTTTAAACTACGGGAGGCCTGAAGACGCTGGGAAAGATCTTTAAGGCGTTCCTCGCTAAGGGATCCATCAAGGATATCTATGGACAGGGGCAAAGGCCCCTGGCGGGCGGTCTTGGGCAGAATGGTGGCAAAGAGGGTGGTGGTCTGACCACCGATCACCAGATAGGCGCCTGCTGCCAGCAGGAAGAGAAGGAGGAATGAGACGGCAAGATTACGGACACCTACCTTTGAGGCAGGGACAACATTTTCCTTCTTCTTGGCAGGAACCACCAAGCCGGCTGTACGGCACTGGGGATTAGGGCATTGTAATTTACGGCCGATATACTTCTGGGGCAACACCTTTCTGAAACCGCAACCGGAACAGGCATAGAGCCCCTTTAGGCCGCTTTTTTTTCCTTTGGAGTTCATAAAGAGTCTTTAGTATACTGTTTTCACAAGAAATAAAGATAAGGGGGAACCATCGAAGGGGTTACCTTATCTTGAAGATATGCTACAAAGCGGACAGGCCCGTTGCATAACCTGACCATCAATATATAGTGTCGGAATATTATCCTTTTTATCAATTTTTTTTCTTTTTCACATACCTAAAATCACGTGTCACCTGACAAACAGCATACAACACCTGCCAATCCCAACCAAGGCAAGTCCACGCCCGGCCCAAATAAACAGCCGAGGGATCAGCAGGAGCTGAAACAGAATGCCATTAAATACAAGGCGTTCCAGCACACCTTTAGCCCCAAGGAGGTCAAGCATGGCCTGGATAGCAAGAAGATCAACAAACGCTTACGGGAATCGCGTAACCTGGAGGAGAGCTATCTCACCTATCTGCAGGAGCTGAAAAAAAACCCCACCAAGAAAATTCCCTTTCCATGGGACAGCCCCTTCCGGCGTTTTTTATTCTTTCTCTCCTTTTGGGCGCCAAAGGCCATAAAATGGTGCCTGGTGGGCCTTGCCAGCCTCTTTGTCATCAACTACATCCCCGGCCCCACCCAGCATATTGTCGAGTTTGTCATGGCCCGCACCATCTACGATGCCGCCCAGATAAAACGCCTGCCCGACAGTCTGGAAAACTATGCCCATTCTGCCCATATAGTTGACGCCCATGGCGGCATCATCAAGTCCTACGGCAAACGTGAGGTTACCCTGGCCATCCCGTACAAGGTAAAACAGGCGCTGCTCGCTGCTGAGGATCATTACCTGCTGCCCCACCCCGAACACCCCTGGTACGTTAACGGCTTTCTTATCCATGCCGGGGTCAGCTGGTTTAACCTTGTGGGTGCCGTCAAAGATACCCTGCAGGGTCGCCCCCGGGGCGGCTCCACCATTATCATGCAAAATGCCAAAAAGATTTTGGGCAACGAAAAACGGAATATCCGCAATAAACTCGAAGAGATCATCATCTCTTACATGCTGGTCTCCCGTTTCGGCAAGGAGAAGAACCTCGACTTTTACATTAACACGGTGCCGGCAGGGGCAAATCTTTATGGATTTTCAGCCGCTGCCAAAAACTATTTCAAGAAAGAACTCTCCGAGCTCAATTACCAGCAGCTGGTAACCATTGCCTCGTTCATCCCTAACCATAACCGCCAGATAGCCTTCTATAAAGTCTTAGGGGGTACAAATTTTGAGGAGCTGAGTGAGAGCCACCAGCACCATGCCCAGAGCGCCATCAGCAAGATAAATCTGTCCCTTAAGCACCTTCGTGATATCAAAGAGATATCCATTGAAGAGTATGACATGTGGTACCTGATCAACGAGTCCTCCATCCGCCAAATCGGCCTGCGTAATTTCGATTCCCCCCTCTACGGCAAGGAGGAATGGACCTCTTGGAATGTTATCCGTGAAGTCTGTTCCCGGGAGTATACCATCGATGGTCAGACCGTCACCGGCGCCCAGCTTCTACTCGATGTCAAGGGCGACGTGGTGGTGGAAACCGGCGTTGACCTGACCTTGGTCGAGGAAACCAAAGGGATTATCGACCGCTTCCTCTCCAGTAAAAAGTATCAGGACATCCTGAAAAAACGAAACAAGACCCTGTGGAAGAAGGATCTTGACCGTTACCTGCAAAGGGGGGCCACCCCACCCTACACCGATTTTACAGAATTCATGGCGTTTCTGAAAAAGAACCTCAATGTCGGGGTGATCATGATCAACGCCAAGGGTGAAATTATCGCCTATGTGGGGGGCAAAGAATTTTTCAGCGAAGCCACGGATGTCAATAACAACAAAATCATCATCGACCTGATGAACTCAGAGGCCCAGATCACCCCATCTTCAACAATTAAGCCGCTGATCGCCTATTTCGATATGCTGCAAAACGGCGCCACCCTGCAGACCAAATATACCGACAAACCCATTGAGTATAAATTCTCCACCAGTGAAGGCAGACATGTCTGGCTGCCCAGAAACTGGTATGGCTATGACAAAAAGGGCAAAGGGGCCAATCGCTACCAAGGCCGTAAGTACACCTTGCTCGATGCCCAGGTCCAGTCGGTAAACACCATCTTTGCCAGGCTTTACAACGACCGGCAGGTGCGTAACGCCATGCTGCTCGCCTTTGACAAGATTGGCCTGGGGTATAACCACGAAGATGCCAAATACTGGCCCTTTGGCATTGGTTCGTCAAATGTGGCCGTCCAACCCTGGCTTGGGGTGTACAATGCCTTTCTTGACGGCAATTACAAAAAACCGGCCTTTGTGAAGCGAATACTTGTGAACGGCAAGGTAATATACAGCCGCGACAAGGATCCTGCCAATATCAGTATCCCCCTCTTTGATTCCAAGGTTGAGCGGGACAATGAACTCCTTGCCATGTATGA
>JAUVQZ010000140.1 GCA_030597865.1 Pseudomonadota bacterium
CATGATGCACTCCTTTATATGTCCCCACTAAAAAGCGAGGGAATCTCTTGTGAAGAGGTTATGGTAAAATTTCTAGAACACTTTTTACTCTGTGGGGACAATTTCATCCATAGATATTTTGTCCCATTGCTAAAAAGTTAAAGGGTGATGTTGGCCTGGCTTGGTGGGGCAATCCATGTTGTCCCAATACCCTTTTGCGCAGGCCCATAAATTTTGGTATGAAGTTCTTTTTGCAACCCTTCCCCTCCACCAGACTAACCAGCCCTGGAGCTTTTAGACGATGACTGATGAAAAAAAGATAAGCCTCACCATTTTGCTGCCCGCTGGCAGATTACCCCTTGATATCATGGCCACGGCCCATGAACTTGCTGACAGGTATGATTTAGGGATCTACTGTTCCACGGCCCAGAACCTGCGCCTGCTCAATGTGCCGGAATCAGCGGTGGATGATATCAAACAGGCCCTTACCCCTCTGGGCGCCGACTTTAAGGGGCCTGGGAAATTTCCGTTGCCCCGGGTCTGCGTGGGTAAACCCCACTGTAATTTTGGCCTCATCGATATCGAGGAGCTTAATAATAAGATTTTGGAGCGCTTTAAGGATCGTGCCAAGACCAAGCCCAAGTTCAAGATCGCCATTGCTGCCTGTCCCCTCTGCTGTTCTGGGGTGATGACCACCGATATCGGCGTCCATGCCACCAAGAAGGGCTATGAGATTTATGTGGGCGGTAAGGGTGGGCCTGTTCCCAAGAGGGGCCGCCGCATTATGCGGGGGGCCTCTATGGGGGATGTTGTGGATGTCATCGAGACCCTGGTGGAGTTCCATGACCGCAAAACCGGCAAGAAGCAGCGGATGGTCAAACTCCTTGATGATCCGGAGTTTCCCTATGCTGAGGTGTAGGTGGGGCGAGGGAGGTCAGCTGAGGGGTGACCGGAACGGCCCCTTGGCTGATCTGCGCCCCCTGGTGACGGCCCTGGCCAAAGACATAGGGTATACCTACGATGGCCGATAGTGATCCAAATTCCAATGGGCTGGCAGCAGGTGTTGATCTGCAGGTCCCTAAGACCTGGGATGGTTGCCCTGTGGCGGCTTCTGATGTTGTGGATTTCTCTGTGCAGCTGGATGATAAGGGCCTTGGGGTGCAAGTGGTAGCACCTTTTTATGGCGATCCGGCCCCCCTCGGGCCTGGAGGCGAGCTGGACGGCCTCTGGGGCTATGAGGTGGTAGAGCTTTTTCTGCTGGGGGCTGGAGGCCATTATCTGGAGATTGAGCTTGGCCCCCACGGCCATTATCTGATCCTGCTTCTTGACGGTATCCGTCAGGTCAAGGAGAGGCTGCAGCCCACCCACTGCACGACCCGCATCACCGGCTGCCGCTGGCAGGCGACCTTGGGGTTGAATCTTGACCAGCTGCCCCTGCCCTTTACCCATATCAATGCCTATGCCATCCACGGCCAGGGCACCGGGCGCTGCTATCTGGCCGCCTTTCCCGTGCCTGGTGAAAACCCGGATTTTCATCAGCCCCGGTTTTTTGGTAGTCTCCCGGGCTATTAATAATGACCGGGACGATCGTTCCTTGCCCTTGGACATTGTTTCCTGCGACATGGTAGCCTCTCGCCGGGGCCGATAATATGCAGGGCATAGCCTGCCTATTCCCTGGGCTGGTTCGGCATTGCCCTCCTCTTCCTTCCCTCCCTCCTTCCGTTCCCTTGATCCCTGCTGCATCTCCTGATCTGTGGACAGCGTGTTTGATGCGACAAAGTGCCGCATGGCGGTTTGTCGCACTATTTTCTGCTCACCAGCTCCACAGGTGCTGCCTGGTTGGCCAAAGGGGCCCCGGTATCATCTTTTTATGTTTTTTGGGGCTAATGCAAAAAACATATTTCATTAAAAACAAAGGGATAGATGTTTGTTCTGGAAAATAAAGGAAAAAAAGATTGTGGTGGCTGCAACGTTGCAAAAGGGAGAATACAACGTCTTCGGGAGGCAAAAGAAGTCATGTCCGGCAAGTTTGCTTGATGCAGGTGCCGGTTGAACAAAGGCTCTTATAAGGCGTTTACAGGAATGGCCATTCCTTTTGCAGGAGAATGACACACTGGATTTTCATGATGTTAAGAAAAACTACGTTGAGTGGAGACGAGAAGATGAAGAAAGTAATTTTGACTGCAGCAGCACTTGGCCTGATGGCCGCAGGATCAGCTTCAGCCGGTACTATCATCGGATGGGATAAGACCAATGTTGTTACCCAACCCGGCCCCTATGAGGACTTTACAACCTACACCAGTACCATCTATAAGGCGGATGGCACCACAAACGGCCTTGTGGCATTTAAGTATGGTGAGTTTGATGTCCACCCCCCGGGCCTCAAGGTGGTCAACGGTGATGATAAGAATGGCACAAACTGCATCATGACCACCGGTTTAAATCATGGTGATCTTTCTGACAAGCAATGTTCTGATCCGCTCCAGTTCAGTAAGCGCGTCAAGCTGAAAAATACGGTGAGCGCCCCCCTGGAAGTGGATTTTGATATACTCTCTTCCGGACCGACGACCAGCTACCGCATGTTCCAGAAGCTCACCGACGGCACGGAGTTTGATCGTTGGTCCGGTTTCACCATTGAGCTCGGTACCAGGGATGTTGACGGCAATTTCGTGCCCTCCGTCAATGGCGATGGCCTCGGCTTTTCAGATAACCAGGGCAATATGTGGGCCACCACGGTCACCACCGACAGCCAGAAAGAGCTGATTTTTTCAGGCACCTTTGCCCAGGGTCTTGCCGGTCCGGCTGACAAGTATCATCCAGAGCCAGGATATTTCAACCCCAACGAGCGCATGATTTTCTCCATGGCCGCCAATGAGAACACCATCACCAGCACCGGTAATTCCGCATCCTACACCAATGTATTTGGTCCCTGGGTAAACAGCGCTGCCGCCCCCATTGCCGTATTTTGGGATGATGATGGCGATATCAATACCGACAATCACCTGATGGGTAACTGTGCCGATTCTGCCAACCCGGTCCATGTCGGTACCCATAGCGGTGACGATATCACAGGTCTTTCCTGTGACGGTATCTGGGTAAACCATCGCGATCCCAGTGATCCAGGTATGCCTGTACCCCTTGGAGATCTGGAGACTGCCATGGGGCAACCGGTGTATAACAGCATCACCGCAGCCATTGCCGCTGTTGAGGCCGGCCTGGAGACCAATCCCATGTACATGGATTATATTGAAGATGCCGCCAACCTGGGTCTGACCTTCTGGATCACCGTTGATGATACCTTTGTCGGCGACAATATGGTCCTGCGCTACACCCCGGTTGTTGCCCAATAAAATTCAGGTAGCCTAAACTACCAGGATACCTTCCTCAACCTGGCCAGGACGCGCAAGCGGCCTGGCCTATTTTTTTGTGATTGGCTGTGGGAGGGGGGATTATTTCAGGGAAGCCTTTGTGGTTCACCCTCATCTTGGATGCTGGCTGGATACCCCTTCAGCCAGGTCTTCCTGTAAACAGCGACGCCGTCCCGCCGAGGGGTACTGCTACCTCTTCATATTTCCACTGGAACTTCTGTGGATGTTCAGGCAGGGATGCCACAATTTCCTGGAGTTGCTTAGCACCATACATCCGCGACAAGCTGATCAGGCCGTCCCAAAGAAGACAAAGGGGAATGAGGGGAAGGATGAAGGTGAAAAGGAATTTAACAACCCTCCTTCTCTTGCTGGCAAGGCCATTCCTGGCCAAACCAACAGTTCCATGGAGAAACAGGGGCAGAAAGGCCTTGAAGCTTCTGATAAAGGGTTCTGCTATAAATACGGCTATCTGTTGCGTCTGGGCATCATCCAGGAAAGCTCTGACAATTTCCGGCTGAAAATGGTGAAAGGCGCTGAGGACAAGGCGCATTTGGTGAGGGGGGGCCAGTCAGGGTTACGGATGTCCATGGGCTCCTGGATCGGGATCATCACTCCGGGGTAGCGTTTGCACGTTTCAGCCATAACCCAAGGCAGGGGGAACAGGTCTGAGATATAAATCTTAGGCGGTGTATGACCTGTTTGCAAAACAGCATCCACAAAGACCCCTGTGGACTGCCCTGAGCCCGCACCAATTTCAAGGATAGACTCGATGCCAGCCTCCTGGCAAAAATCTACAAAATAGGGCGCCAACTGTTGATAGACCTGGGCGTCACGAATGCTCTGCCCTAAGATTTCCTGGATCGATTCCCTGATAAATTGCGGGCAGGAAGGGCTATCGTTAAATTCAAAATTACGAATGGTTTTTATTGTTTGGGCAAGCAAGGCAGTTAAACTCCCTGGTCTTGTTTCCTATAACAGCCTCACCTCACACCCCTTCAAGGAGGAGACTGAACCGGTGCGGCCAACCAATCCTTAAGGGTGGCCCGGTCATAATCCTGGTGGCCCATAGAGGGTGAGATTCTCTCAGCCTAAAGCGCATCAACATATTTCATTTCCCCTAGGGGAAAATAAGATCAGGACGATGGCTAATGATGCTTTGCTGGATGGTTAACCGGGATTTCTGCTTATTTCCGTTGCTGGTCTATTGTGAGCGGAGGGCGGGGATTACTCCTGCCGATCCCGCAACCATTGTTCAATCTCAGCAGGGGTGGGCATTCTGCCCTGGCAGAGGAGTTCGCCGTTTATCTTTAAGGCCGGCGTGCTGATCACGCCGTGGCGCCAGATCTCGTCAAGATCAAAGATCTTTTCAATATCCGCCACCATGTTCAGCCGTTGCAGGATGTCAAACATGGTGGCGGCCAGCTTGTCGCAGGTCACACAGCCGCTGCCAAAGACGCGAACCTCCAGGACGTCGCTGGTCAGCTCTTCGCCGGCGACCCTGCGCTCATACTCACGGCGCAGGGCCTGGCGATAGTTGTCCTGGGCTGTGGCCGGCACATAGTTGAGTTTGGCAATGGCGGCGTAGAGAAACTCCTCGGCCTCTTCAGGGCTGAGATTGTCTGCCATGGCCTTTTGCAGGGCCGGGTCAAGGCCGATGAGGCCCACCGAGGTCGTGCCGATCTTGAGGAGTCGTGGTTGGGGGGTATCCATAATAGTTAAAATAATTTGAGTTGGACCGCCTTTTTTTTCTTCTTTTTGATAGGTGGCCTTTTCGGGGACGTGAAGAACTGGGCAGGTATCTCAGCAAGAAACCGGGAAGCTTCACCGTCAGATCCGTGTCTGCTCTTGCTTCTGGTTAAAAAGAGTTTCTCCTTGGCCCTGGTCATGGCCACATACAGGAGACGGCGTTCCTCCTCAAGGTCGCTGCCCGTAGAGATATAGGGGCAGAGCCCCTCTTCAAGGCCGGTGACAAATACCACGGGAAACTCCAGGCCCTTGGCGCTGTGCATGGTCATCAGCGACACGGCCTCGGCCCGCTCATCATAGATTGTGGCCTCGGCATGGCTGATAAAATGATGGGCCCCAGCCTCCATGCCGCCCAGGGCCCGGGCAAAGTCGATAAATTTTTTCACCAGGTCATGGTCGAGGTCAAGACCAAGAAATTGGGCCACCTGGGCCAGGCCGTGGCTGCCATCTTCCCGGGCCCCTTCTTTGTACAGGGCCATTATCCCGTGGAGGGCGGCGATTTTCTCCATGGCCCCATGGGGGATCTCGATATGGGCGAGTTCCTGCCAGATGTCATGGCTGGTCACCGGGATTTTTTGTTCAAGAAGATCAAGGGTGGTATGGCCAATACCCTTTAAAGAGCCGAAGAGCTGCAGGGTGTCGGCAATGTCGGCTTTGCCGGTCACGGCCAGGAGAAAATGGTAGAGGGGTCTGACCTCCGGCTTCATGAAAAAGGGGGTGGCGCCGCTCTGCTGAAAGGGGATGCCAAGATTTTCCAGTTCGGCAGCCAGGATGGCGGCCTGGCGCCCCATGCGAAAGAGGATGGCGATATCCTTGAAGGTGAAATTGTCTGCCCCCTCCTGGTCCACGGTGAGACTGCTGGTGCCGCCCACCAGTTTCTCAACGGTGCGGGCAATGGCCTGTCCCTCCTTCTTGGCGTTTTCCAGGGCCAGCTGATGGAGGGAGCCGGACTTCTTTTGGCTGGGGGTGAGAACCATGTGGCTGCGCAGGCTGTTATGGGCGATGAGGGAGGCAGCAGCCTTTAAGATTGCCGGCCTGGAACGATAATTGGTGGTGAGCTTAAGCTCTGTGGCATTCTTGTCCTGTACAAATTGAAAGAAAAACTTGAGGTCACTGCCGCGAAAGCCGTAGATGGCCTGGTCCGGGTCGCCAATGGCAAAGATCTCGGCACTGTCAGCCAGGGCGCAGACCAGGTCATACTGGGCCCGGTTTACATCCTGGAACTCGTCAACACAGAGGGCGCGCACCTGGCCGGTGACCAGTTTTTTGAAGTCACCATCCTGCAGACAGCTGACAAAGGTGGGGATAATGGCGTCAAGATCAATGGCGACAATTTCCTCAAGATGGCTGAGGTAACTTTGCACCTGGGCCGAGGCTGGCAGACCCTGCGTCTGGGTGGCCCGGAAGTGAAAATGGCTGATGATCTCAGCTCTGATCCGGCTGCGTTCCTGCTTGTTGAGATTGGCAAAGAGCTGTTTGAGAAGAAGCCGCCTGGTCTCGTCACCGATGACTTCCAGGTCTGGCTGGGCCTTCCGCAACCAGTGGAGGCAAAAGGTGTGGAAGGTGCCGCTGAAAACATCTGCAGCCCCATCTGCCATCTTGATTGCCAGGCGCTGTTTGATCTCGTCAGCTGCCTTGTTGGTGAAGGTGATGGCAAAGAGGTTTTCCGGCAGCTGGCCGTTAGTGAGCAGTCGGGCCATTCTCTCCACCAGGGTGAAGGTCTTGCCCGTGCCCGGTCCTGCCGAGACGATAATATGGGGACTTTGGCAGTTGACTATCTCCCTTTGATCCGCATTAAGCCTGGGGCCCTTTTGCCCTGGGCCCGGTTTTTCCTTGGCGGCCAGGGGGGTGAAGAGCTTTGCTTTGACCCTGGTAAGGGGTTTCTTCTGTTTGCGCCGGACCTTTTCGCTGGCAAAGAGGCTTTTGACCCCGGCCAGTTCGTCGATCTCGCCCTCTTCAAAGACATGGATGATGCCGAACTGGCCGTCAAAACCGGCCTGCCTGATAACACTTCTCTCCCTGACCCGCTTGACTGCCTCGCCAAGCAGGGTGGAGTCCTTGCTGATTTCTTCCACCGGGGTGTCGCGAAGCAGGGTGAATTCCGAGCCGAATTTGCCAATCAGACGGCCATACTGGGTTAAGACGGTCTTGCTGTTGGGGCCCACCCCAAGGAGCTCCGAGAGGATTTCCGCCAGGGGAATGAGGCTTTCAAAGACAGGGGCCTGGTCGGCATACTGGGGGGTGTTGCGGTCGGCAAGCTCCATGACCCGGTGGTTGACCCCCACGGTGAGCGGTTTGCCGCAGACCGGACAGATATTATCATGCTCCCTGGTGGTGACCGGGTCAAAGCAGATGCCGCATTTACGGTGGCCGTCATGGTGGTATTTACCCTCCTCAGGGTAAAATTCCACGGTGCCGCTGAAGCCCTGGCTGGGGTCCTCCAAGGCCTGACGCATGGCAGCAAAGGAGAGATCGCAGTCAAAGAGGTTTACCTCACGGCCCAGCTTGGATGGGGAGTGGCAGTCGGAGTTTGAGATCAGGGTAAAGCGATCCAGGGCAGAGATCAGGCGGTTCATGTCCGGGTCGGAGGAGAGGCCCGTTTCCAGGGCAAAGATATGGTC
>JAUVQZ010000214.1 GCA_030597865.1 Pseudomonadota bacterium
ACATGGCTGGTCACCTTTGTGAACCCGGAGATAAAAGAAAGTGACAAGAAGACCCTGTACATGTTTCTTACATTGTCTGGAGAATATTTAGCGGCCAATTTCACAGGGAAATAAGCCGTTGTTGCGTAACAGCCCAGGTGGTCAGGCGGCCTCCCCCTAGACCACCTGGGCATGCAGCACATCACTATACCACCGGGGTGTCACAGGGACATCCAGACCTGGCGTCTGGATGGGCAATGCCTTTCTCAGTCCCTGTCCACCTCGACCCTGCTCGAAGAAAACGATCTTGATCCACTCCACCTCCCCCGGCACTCCAACGGCTCCCCCACTGCAAGGTCATTGATGGAGATGACTGTGCCGTCTTCCCCCCTGATCCTCGCATCCCTTGCAACAGTAATAATAATACCGCCAATGAGGAGGGTTCGCCTCTCGCCATCCACCCTTTGCAGCTTGCCCTCAAGCTGATCCCCCTGGAAAATTGCCCCTTCGATCTCTGTGGCCAGCATTTCACCCGGCCCTGTAAATACCCCATCGACCTCCACCCGGTCACCCACCCTGAGTTGAGATATTTCACGGGCCATGCCAATGGAATTTTTTATAATGGCCTTGGTCGCTATGATCTTGACGCCGGAGATCTCAAGAGTACCGGCCTCAACATCCAGCGCACCTATCCTTCCCTTGATTTCGCCGGCAACACATACCACCGAGTGAAGCAGAAAAACAACCGTAAACCACGCAACTCCTTTCATTCTACACCTTCTTGAGGGGATTAATATTTTAGGGGTACCTTTCCCATCTAGTTGAATTATGGTTTTTCTACAAGCTTAACCGGGTGGCAGACCATGCCATGCCCCTTGTTTACATCCACCTCTCCTATTGGCCACAAACAAAAAAACGGGAGCTTAGTCAAATCGACTAAACTCCCGTTATTTATGTCTAACAATGGTCGGGGCGAGAGGATTCGAACCTCCGGCCTCCTGCTCCCAAGGCAGGCGCGCTAACCAGGCTGCGCTACGCCCCGACGTAATGGAAAGAAAATCTAGTATCATCCCCTGTCAGTCCAGTCAAGGAAAATATAGATTCAACACCGCTTTCTGCCGCTCTCCTTCCCGGCCTTTTTATGGCCCTCTTGGTCAAATACCCCTATTGGGACGCCTAGTTAATCACCATGGCCAGGGTAGATACCTCCACCGAGGCGGCCCCTGCCTTTTTCAATGTTTTGGCACACTCATTCACTGTGGTTCCGGTGGTAAAGACATCATCCACCAGGCATATTTTCTTACCCTGCACCACCCCCGGTTCCAGAACGGCAAAGGCGCCAACAACATTTCTGCGGCGCTCACCCCCCTTGAGACCGGTCTGGGGTCTGGTATGCCGGTTACGGACAAGACAATGGCTGATCCTGTCTTGATGGTCTGGAAAAAAGACCTTTGCCAGGAGCAGGGACTGGTTAAAACCCCGGCTGGCCAGCTTTTTGGGGTGGAGGGGGACGGGCACGATGATATCAGGGCAGCCCAGATCATGGAGAAGGGATTTACCGGCCAGCACGGCCATGGTGCGCAACCCTGTTTTTTTGCCGCTGAATTTCAGGCTGTGGATGAGTTTGCCAATCTCGTCATTATAGCAAAAGACGGCCCGGGCCAGATCAAAGGCGTATTTCTTCCGGCAACAGAGGGTGCAGGGATGGGAGCCACCACCGCTTTTAACATACATCAGGCCGCAGACAGGACAGAGGGGGGCGGTGATGGGGCGTAGTTTTCCCTGGCACTCCCCACAGAGATCCATGCCGCCACCCCAGGGCAGAGGGGTGGCACAGCATAGACAGTGGGGAGGAAAGCAGAGATCGCCGATTGCCTGGAGCCAGTTTTTCACAGCCATAACCTACCTTGCAGCAATTAATTAAGAACGGTATCTTAGAACCCTGCTGTCCCATAAATTCCTAGCCCCCTTAAGTGGAGTAGGGGGTGGAAATAACCTGCTACCTGCTTTTCAGGGCCATAGAGCATGAAATCAATACTTATCCTATGTATATCAATCCTGGCCGCCATAGCCGCCTTTATGCTCCTCCAGAAAAAGTCAGGGGATGGCTGCATTCCCTGACTGCTCATCTACGGCTCCCTAGGTACGGGAGCAATCACCTACTATCTGCTTACCCTGTTATTTTAACCCTCAACAGCTAACCTGCCATGCTCGTCCAATCAAAACCGTATAGAACCATCTGGCCCCATGCCGATAACAGAGAGGTGGTGCAGATCATTGACCAGCGCCTCCTCCCCCACGAGTTTATCATTGTTGACCTGCACACCGTTGCTGATTTTGCCATGGCCATTAAGGACATGTATGTGCGGGGTGCCGGACTCATCGGGGCCACGGCCGGCTTTGGCATGTACGCCGCGGCCCTGCACAGCCGTGATGACCATTTTGACCGGGATATGCAGGGCTTTGCCAACACCCTGGTTGCCACCCGTCCCACGGCCAAGAACCTGGTCTGGGCCGTGGAACGTCAGCTTATGGCCCTCAAGGATATCCCTTCCTCGGCCGCCAAGAGGGAAAAGGCATTTGAGGTGGCCTGTGAGATCGCTGATGAGGATGCCCGGTTCTGCAAGCAGATCGGCGGGCATGGCGTGGAGATCATCCGCGAGATCAGCAGGCGTAAAAACGGGGCGCCGGTGAACATCCTCACCCATTGCAATGCCGGCTGGCTGGCCTTTGTCGATTACGGTTCTGCCACGGCCCCCATCTACGAGGCCCAGGCCCAGGGCATTGATGTCCATGTCTGGGTGGATGAGACCAGGCCCTGGTTGCAGGGGGCCCGGCTCACCACCTGGGAGCTCAAGGAGCAGGGTGTGCCCCATACCCTTATTGCCGATAACACCGGCGGCCATCTCATGCAGCACGGCATGGTGGACCTGGTCCTGGTCGGCACGGACCGCACCACCTATTGCGGTGATGTGGCCAATAAGATCGGCACCTATCTCAAGGCCCTGGCCGCCTTTGATAATAATGTGCCCTTTTATGTGGCCCTGCCCTCATCCACCTTTGACTGGCAGATCTGTGACGGCGTGGACGGTATCCCCATTGAGGAGCGTTCCGGCGCCGAGGTTACCATGGTCAGCGGCCTCAGCGATTCCGGCCTGGCCACCGTGGCCATCAGCCCGGAACATACCCAGGCGGCCAACTACAGCTTTGACGTCACCCCGGCCCGCCTGGTCACCGGCCTGATCACCGAACGGGGTATCACCAAGGCCGACAGGGAGAGCATTTTAGCCCTCTATCCGGAGAAGCGATAAATTCTATTTTTTAGCCACGGAATCCACGGAAAAAAACTCTATGGTGAGTTTCTTGGGTCATGGATAGAACGCGTAAAACTATTGGGCACCTTGACGTGCTTTTCGGAGTCTCGTAAACTCGCTTACCTCGTCCAGTGGGACGGCTCGGAGTCTGCGCTTACCTGATCTTGAACGAAAAATCTAAGTATTCAAGACACCCTATTCTGTTTTTTCAGTGTTTTCTGTGGATTCCGTGGCAAAAAACGGCCTAATCCAGCGTCTCAAAAACAAGATCATGAAGTTGAGGCCGGAAGGTCTTTATCCTGTCGTTGTCGGCGCTTGGATGGATGCGGTTTGTCAGCAGGACCACGGTGATATCCTTATCAAAATCATGCCAGAATGAGGTGCCGGTAAAACCGAGATGACCGCAGCTCCTCCTGGAAATAAACTGACCGGCCGAAGAACCGGCCCCAGAGGGGGTATCAAAACCAAGTCCCCAGCTACTCGACTTAATTTCGTGCTGGCGGCCCATGGCCTTGGTCAGAAGGTCTTTCCCCAGGTATGGATGTTTTTTGGCGCCACAGGCTATTTCCATGAGGTTTAGAACCATATCAAGGACGTCTCTCCCCCTGCCAAAGAGCCCGGCCTGACCGCTTACTCCACCTATAACCCAGGTGTTTTGATCATCCACCTCTCCCCTGAGCAGCCTTTGGCGCCAGGGACATTCTTCGGTGGCAGCGAAATTTTCAACACCCCTTGCCCTTGGATTAAAGAGAAGTTTATCAGCCAGGCCGAGGGGTTCATAGACATACCTCTGCACCGCATCATCAAGGGCCATGCCAGCCTTTTTTTCAACAATCAGTCCCAGGAGGATGAAGCCAAGATCACTGTAAATATCCCTTGTTCCAGGTGAGGATGCAAGGGGTTCGGCAAGGATGAGACGGAGAATCTCAGCCTTTCTCGCTGTAAGAGGTATTTTTTCTAAAATTTTATAAAAATGGCGGTGGCCGGCCAGACCAGAGCAGTGGTTAAGGAGTTGAAACAGGGTTATCCCCCCCTTATCAACGGCAACCTCCATCTCAAGAAGCTGCGCCAACCCATCAGCAAGGTCTATTTTTTTTTTCCCTATCAGGGCAAAAACTGCCAGGCTGGTGGCCAGGGGTTTGGTGAGGGACGCCAGGGCAAAAAAGGTACCATCGCCTATCGGCTGTTTATCGTCCCAGCCCACGGTGCCAAAATTTTTCAGGAGGGACTTCGTACCCTGGGCAATGGCCAGACAGCAGCCGGAAAAGACCCTCTTTTCCATGGCCCCATGGATGAGGGGGGCTATTTTATGTTCTAAACTCTCAAATGTGGCCATAGGTGGGTTCAGCTCTATTTTAAATCTTGCCCTCAGGATTACTTCATAAAAATTTTTCTATACCTTCTCCGCCTCTCCAGGGCAACGCCACCTCCCATAAT
>JAUVQZ010000106.1 GCA_030597865.1 Pseudomonadota bacterium
GATATCCCCGGCTGGCACGTCTGTATTGGGGCCGATATGACGGCTGAGCTCCATCATGAAACTCTGGCAAAAACGCATGACCTCATTATCCGACTTGCCCTTGGGATTAAAATCAGAACCACCCTTACCGCCGCCCATGGCCAGGGTGGTCAGGCTGTTTTTAAAGACCTGCTCAAAGGCCAGGAATTTGATGATGCCCAGATTTACCGAGGGATGGAAACGCAAGCCCCCCTTATAAGGACCGATGGCGCTGTTCATCTCGACCCGGAAGCCCCGGTTGACCTGGACCTGCTCCTGGTCATCCATCCAGGGCACCCGAAACATAATCACCCTCTCCGGCTCCGTGATCCGGTCCAGGACAGCCGCCTGTCTATACTCAGGATTTCTGTCTAAAACCGGCTTTACCATATCCAGAACCTCAGACACGGCCTGGTGGAACTCCCTCTGCTCCGGGTCCCTTTCCTTAATCATGGTCAAAATGGACATTTTACCTCCTCTGCAATAGTCGGTGTCTAAAAAAGTTTCTCTTCAACCATCAGCCATTCTTCAATAATGTCTGGTTAAGAAATTACTGGGGATGATGGTGTTGTTTTGGGGTGAGATAAGATTCTCTTTGGTTAGGCCAAAGTTTCCCCCTCACCCTGGCCCTCTCCCCCAGGGAGAGGGGATATAATGTGAAAAAAAACACCTCAATCCGCCATGGGCAGGTTGAGTTCCGGTTTTTCAGCAACATCCACCATCATCAGACATTCCGACTCGCTGCCGTTGATCTTTATCAGGATATTTGGCCTTATTCGGACATGTTTCAAATACTTGGTTTCATTAATCAATTCCTGGTGGGCCAACCAGGCAAGATCAAAGCGGCCCTGCCCTTCGGTTATGGTGATATAGGGGATTCCCAGGGAGGTTATATTCTGAAAAAAATGTGAGCCCTGGGAGGGATCCGCCTTAAACTCGGGTGGTCGCAACTCGATAATGGCGCGCACCCCGGAAATATCCTGCCATTGCACCGGGATACCAAGCCAGGGATCAGCCGAGCCCCAGCGCCCGGGTCCGGCAAGAAGATAGGGGCGTTTTTGGCCCTCCAGCTCATGATTGATCCTATGGATGTCCCGGGCCATATCCGTTGTCTTGGCAGGATCAAACTGCTCAGGTTTGACAAAAACCACGTCAGCAATGTTTTTTATAATGCCATGCCCCAAACTTTCTTTGGAGTGGCAAAAGGCCTGGGAACGCTCCTCGTCGGTGAGCTCAACCTTATAGTGCTCGCCGCTCTTGACCATGGGCCGCATCTGGAGAACATAGAGGGTGCTTTGTGCTGGATCAGCATCAAGGTCCACGGCAAACTCTATTTCAGAGGGACAGCCCAGGCCATCCTGGGTCAGTTGCAAAATCACGGACAGGGCCTCGGGCAGGGCTATCAATTTATGCTTTAGGACCTGGGCAAAGGTCACCACCTTCATGCCAGGATGATTACCGTCACGGATGCGCTCCTCCCCAGGAATATACGTAGAGGCGAGCATCTGCACACTCTGGTCGCTGGCGGCATCCTCTATCTCCCTTTGCACCAAATGGGCGCTGTCATTGGCAGAAAGGGTACAGTCATTATTCTCCAGATCCAGGCAGTAAAAAAAGCGCTGGCAATTTTTCAGGATATCCTCAACAGCAGAAAACTGGGGCATGATCTTTGGATATTTCGGTGAAAAACGTAATGACTTTTCACCCTCGACCACGGTCTTGCCCAAACCCAGGGCCAGATGGACAATGCCCTCCTCCGCCTTCATATAGGAGACCGGGTAGTAATTATGAGACTGGGCGACACCGGACATGGCCGGATATAAATATTGATCGTACCTGCGGCCGACCAGCGCCTGAATGATAACTGCCATGGAATCCTTCTCATGGGAGGTCCGCACCGAGCGCGAAAAGGCCTGGGGCCCTGCAAACCAGGTGGAGGCCCAGACCAGCTTGACAGCATCCTGAAACATCTTAAAGCGGATCCGGAAATCAGGATGGTTATTGGCCAGCATGTACGTCTTGTACAGTCCGGCGTAGGGCCGGGCATGGCCATCCTCCAGAATACTTGACGACCTGATGGTAAGGGGCCCCTCTACCTTGGCCAAAAAGGCACGCAGATCACGGCTGAGCCATGCCGGCAGGGGGCAGTCTAGAAAGATGCGGGCGATATCATCATCACTTCTCCCAAGGCCAAAAAAGCTCAAGGTATTTTCACTGACAAAATCATCAAAACCAGCGGAACCAATCACTGTGGTCTTGGGAAATTCCACCTTCAGCTTGAGTTCCCGAAGCTCCTGACAGCGCGGCAGGACATTGGCCATAAAGGCCAGCCCCCTGGCCTTGCCGCCCAATGAACCAGCCCCTATTTTGACAAAATCCATAACATCAGGATCAAATTCAGCGGCCGAGAACTGGACAACAACCCCCTGCTGGCGATCACGGCGTAAATCATGGACACAGGTAACGAGAAAGGAGCGTATCTCATCCGTGGACACGAAATCTGAGACCTTGGCCTTTCTGATCCGCAGGGCAAGCTCAACCTCGGAACGAGCCATAATCCAGTTGGAAAAATGATTGTTTTCAGCGTGATAGAGAAGGGAGGTATCTGAAACGGTTACCAGACATTTCTCAAGGGAGCGAAAATTGGTGGCCCAGGCCTCCATTTTGCCATCCGGAAGGCGAAAAACGAAATCGCCAAAACCAAGCTGGTTAAGGAAAAAATCATGGATATCCCTTTCAAGGCGTGGAGAATTTTTATCAATAAAGCCAACCCCAACATCCTCGGCTTTTTGTTTGTTTTCCGACTCAGAACTCAAGAGCAACAGGGATAAGTCAGGATTTCCCTCTCGGATAGTACCAAGAAGACGAATACCGGCCAAAGGATCCACCTTGCATTGACGCAGAAATCGGACATCGGAGATGATCGCAAAAACATACTCTCTATACTGTTCGTAGAGTTCGACAGCCTCTTCAAAATTGGTGGCCAGGAGAATCTTAGGCCGGGCCCGCATCTTGAGAAGGCGATGTTCCTGGTTCAGACTCTCATCAAGAACATCCTGGGTCTGCTGCACCACCTCTTTATAGATATGGGGGAGGAAATAAGAGGCGTAATGGGGTGAGTCTTCAACAAGAATGAGGACCCTGACCATGGCCTTGGCCGTATCCACAGACACATTAAGATGATCCTCTACATTCTTGATAATGGCGAGGAAAAGGGCGGGATTGGTGGACCAGATGTAAAAATGGTCAATCTCATTACCGCAGGTTAATGGATCAGGGCCAAGGTTTGCCGACTCAAGGGAATGGGCCAGGAGCACCACCGGCACATCGGGGTACATTCGCTTCACCTCTTTGGCGAGCTGGGGTCCGTCCATATCGTTGACCTGGGGCATGGTTACCACCAGGTCATATCGCTTATCACCGAGGAGCTCCAGGGCCTCCTTGGCACTTGAGGCCCATTTCAGGCGGGGAGGATTACTCAGATTAAGGCCATGGAACTCATTGATGATCCGGGAGGCAATACTACCATCCTCCTCCATAATAAAGGCGTCATAAGGACTTGAGACCAAGAGGATATCACGCACCTTCTTGGCCATAAGCTCATGAAAGACATTAAAATGCTGATCAACCCCGAGATAATTTTCCATGCCGTAAGGAGAAAGTGATTAGGTTTAACTTCTCCCTTGAAGTATAGCAAATGGCTTCAATTATTGGGGTTTTTAAATTTGTTTTTTACTACGGATCAAAAAACCTTATTTATGGTAGCCGGAACCGGCATTGATTGAGTAGGCCCGATAGAGCTGTTCAACAAGGAGAAGGCGGGCCATATCGTGGGTGAATGTCATCCTCGACAGGGAAAGAACAAGGGAGGCCTGACTGAGGACTTTTTCACTGAGGCCAAGGGGCCCGCCAATGACCAGGGTCATGGCTCCTGTGCCCTTGTTTTCCAACTCTTCAATGGTCTTGGCCAGTTGCTCTGAGGAAAGAGATCGGCCCTGTGGGTCAAGGGCAACCAGGTAGCTGCCAGCCGGGACCCGTTCTAAAAGAAAATCTGCCTCCAGATCCTTGTCACCGCCCTTGGCCGCCCTACCCCTCATCTTGATGTCCACAAGGGTGGCCTTGGTGTAGCGGTTTAGGCGCCTCAAAAACTCATCAACACCCTGCTGGATATAACTTTCCTTTGTTTTGCCGGTGACCAGGATGGTGATGTGCATGACAAAAAGAACCTGGGAGAAAAAAAGAAAAATGAGTGCCTTGCAAAAGGCGATACATCAACCACAGAGAAACAGTGCGTAATAAAAAGGTTTTTTCTCTGTTCTCTGCGCACTCTGTGGTGAAATTTTATGGATCTATCAAGAAAGTTGGGTCGATTAGAACTTCTGCTTCTTCAAGACCTCACGCAGAATTTCGCAGAAACGCGTATAACCCAGCTCTTTTTTGATGCCGGGACAGGAACTGCTGATGGCCGTAAAATTGGCCTGATCAGCAAGCATGCTGGGATGAACGGGCCACTGACTGCAACGCCAGGGTTTGCCTTCGTGAATTGTACAACCGTTATCAAAGAAAATACAGTGCCCATCAACGATTTTCATCTGAATAACATTGCCGGTGACGCGTAGATATTTCTCCCTTAACTCGTCGAAATTCATGCCGAGATGATTGCACATCCTCTCAACATCCTTGTCATTCATGGAAACGGTTGTTTCACCATGGCAGCAATATCCACATTGCTGGCAATCAAAAATATCAGCCTCGTCCGCCATCATATCTACCATCTTAAAAATTAGAAATCGTGCCCTGGGCACCCAGGGAGTCTGAAACCATCAACCCTAAGCAGCCAATGTAAGAATGCACCTCTGATACCATAAAGCGTAGCTGAGCTCAAAGGAAATATGGTTGGTTTTAATTCAGGCATTGCCGGGGATATCGGCATAGAGATTAATATCAATACCATACTTGGCCGCCACCTGTTTCCATAGGGCATCTGTGGGGGTATGAAAGAGGTCTCGGGCCTCGGCCGGCAGGGTGAGCCAGCCCTCACGAGACAACTCCTCTTCCAACTGACCAGGGCCCCAACCTGCATAACCAAGGGCAAAAAGATAATGCTCCGGGCCTCTCCCCTTCGCCACATCAACAAGCAGGTTTGGATCCCGGCTGAGGTAGACCTGGTCCATCACTCGCTGACTCTGGCCGCCGACATAGTCAGCGCTGTGGACAATGAAGGCGGACTCGACATCCACAGGGCCACCGTAATAGAGTGGCGGCAAGGCAATATCAGCCGCAGCCATATCGATTTTTTTAAAGACATCGAACATGGAAAAGTCAGCAAGGGGCTGGTTAACAACCAGTCCCATGGCGCCATCAACCTCGTCATGAACGCAGATTAAAATCACGGATTTCATAAAACGCGGATCATACATCTGGTTTGTTGCCACCAGAAAATTTCCCTGTAAACTCTCCATCATTCACCCCAGCCTTTTTAACGGCCCATTTCAATATTAGTAGTTGTTATCACAGCCATCATCCCCTGGAAATAATCGCCAAGAAAAGGCCCTGGCAAGGCAGTTCAATCCCGGCCCACCCAAGGCACAACATGCAATTTTTATTAGATATTCTCCCCCCAAATATGCTATCCTCAGTTTCGTGCCCCCATGAATATTGCCGGGGCGCTGCACTGGGCCTGTCGAGGGGCGTTTAATTTTCCTTATCAACTTGACTCTTTATCCACCAAACCAATAAAATCGAGAGTTGAGACCCTGTTTTCGGGCCACTGCTAAGCCTAAGCCAACCATCATGTATTCGAATATATCAGTAACGATATGTAATTTCGACCTTTTCCAGGTGAAAAAATGACCTTTGATGTCACCGCAGAACTTGACAGAGTAATTGCCTCAGACCACCATGACCCATCCCAGGTCTTGGGCCTGCACATCCTTGAACATGACCCGGCAACGGCCGTGATTCGCACCTTTCTCCCCCTTGCCGAATCTGTACGCCTGGTCGTGGGCGACCAAAAACACGACATGTACAAGATGCGCGAAGAAGGTCTATATGAGATCGTCTATCCTAATTATAGCGAAGATTTTGACTATTATTTTGAGGCTACCTGCCACAACAATGTCATCCGCCCCTTTTATGACCCCTACCGCTTCCCCCCCCAACTCAGTGAATATGACCGCCATCTCTTTAATAGTGGTACCCATTATGAGCTATACAACAAGTTTGGCGCCCATCTTAAAACCATAAACGGGGTTAAAGGTACCATTTTTAGGATCTGGGCCCCCTCAGCCCGTCGCGTCAGTGTTATTGGCGACTTTAACTACTGGGATGGTCGAGTTCACCAAATGAGGGTCTTGGAAGAATCCGGCATATGGGAACTCTTCATTCCTGGTATTGGCAAGGGTGAGATCTATAAATTTGAAATCCGCTGCGCCAATGGCGACATTGTTGAAAAGGCCGACCCCTTTCAATTCTTTTCCGAGGTGCGCCCTAAGACCGCTTCAGTAATCTGGGACATGGAAGGATATGGTTGGGATGATTCGTCCTGGCTCAGCAAGAGAAAACAGACACCCCTTTATGACAACCCTGTCTCTATTTACGAGGTTCATTTGGGTTCATGGCAACGTGACCCTGCCGACCCGGAGAGGTTTTTGAGCTATCGAGAGCTGGCCGAACACCTCATCCCCTATGTGAAAAAGATGGGTTTTACCCACATCGAACTCATGCCCATTACAGAACACCCCTATGATGAGTCATGGGGCTATCAGGTTACCGGCTATTTTGCCGCCACAAGCAGAATGGGCACCCCCCAGGACTTCATGTATTTTGTCGATCAATGTCATCAAAACGATATCGGCGTCATCCTCGACTGGGTCCCCTCACATTTCCCCTCAGATGGCCACAGCCTGGGCCGTTTTGACGGCACTGCCCTCTACGAGCATGATGACCCCCGCCAGGGCGAGCACCCTGACTGGAAGACACTGATCTTCAATTACGGCCGGGCAGAGGTGGATAATTTTTTGATTGCCAGCGCCTTTTTCTGGTTTGACAAGTTCCATATTGACGCCCTGCGGGTCGATGCTGTCGCCTCCATGCTCTATCTTGATTACGGTCGCACCGAGGGTGACTGGGTCCCTAACCAGTATGGCGGCAAAGAAAATATAGAGGCCATTGAATTTATTCGCCACCTCAACTCCGTTATTTACCAGCGCCATCCAGATGTGGCGATGATCGCCGAGGAATCAACAAGTTTTTACGGTGTCTCCAAACCCGCCGACAGTGGCGGCCTTGGCTTTGGTTTCAAGTGGAATATGGGCTGGATGAACGACATGCTCAATTATTTCAGCAAGGATCCCCTCTACCGGAAATATCACCATAACGCCCTCACCTTTTCGCTGCTCTACGCATTTTCCGAAAATTTCATCCTGCCCCTTTCCCATGACGAGGTTGTCCACGGCAAGCAGTCCCTGCTCTCTAAAATGCCTGGTGATCGTTGGCAGCAATTTGCCAACCTGCGCCTTCTCTTTCTGTTCCTCTGGACCCATCCAGGCAAGAAACTCCTCTTCATGGGAGGCGAGTTTGGCCAAATTTCAGAATGGTACTGCAAGGTCAGCCTGGATTGGCATCTCCCTGAACATGAGGAAGCCCACAGCCAACTCCAGAACTTCGTCAAGGCCCTTAACCATCTGTATAAAGAAACGCCTGCCCTCTGGGAAAAGGATTACTCCTACGACGGTTTTCGCTGGATGGACTTCAAGGATGTCGACCGGTCCATTGTCTCCTTTGCCCGGTTCGGCAAGGATCCTAAGGATCATGTCGTCTGCCTTCTTAACATGACACCGGAGGTCGCGTATGACTATAAACTCGGCGTACCTGAAAACGTCGCCTACCAGGAGATGCTTTCCTCTGACAATGGTGTTTATGGTGGCAGCGACATGACAAACCCCGAAATCAAACTACCCATCCTCGAACCCTTTGGCGAGGCCGACCAACATATTCTTGTTGCTGTGCCGCCCTTGGCAGGTATTATCCTTAAACCCGTGAGGGAGTGATATCTATATGGCTTGTCTTGAATAATTGCCTCGGTGGTTACACCGGTTAAAGCCATCGCCATAGTGTAAAGAATCCTCGCCCACCTTTGACTCGATTATGTATCCACCAAACCAGTATGAACTGTACCCCGATAAATAAGGATAAGATGAAGAAAGCCCTCAAATGGCTTGCCGAGAATATCCAGAACAATCCTGAAAAAAGCAGGACTGCTATTCTCAGGGAGGCAGAAATACGTTATGACCTTTCACCTAGGGAGTGCACCTTTTTAGACGACCATTTTGCTGATCCCCAGACCAAGGGCTGTCATTAACGGCATAAATTTCACCCCATTTTGCAATGCCCCATTTTCTGATCGACAAAAATAACCAGGACATACCAGCACCTTTTTCAATATGGAGAATTTTTCACAGAAAGAACAGCTTGCAAAACCCTTGGAGGATGGCGGTAAGGAGAGCTGGAAGGTAATCCTGCAGATGCCGACAAAGGCTATCCGTTTTTCCCTTTCCGAGGAAGAATGTCGCGAAAGAAGAACCATCTCCTGGTTAAATAATCCCCCCAAAAGACAGTTAGCGGAGAGTTATATGCCAACCTACACCGGTTTCCGCGAGATTCTTGAGGCGGATATTATAATGGCCGAAAAAAAGATCCTCCACTACAAAAGCCTCTTTCTCGACTTAAAGGGAGTCATCTTTGCCCACGACGAATTCCAACGAATGGGCAACAAAAAACAGTCCCACTTCCCAGAGCAACAACGTCTTACCCCTGACGGCGTCGATATAATCACAAAATCATCAGGAACCCCGGCCTATCATATCAACTGTCATGTTTACAATCTAAGTGCCTGCCTGGCCAAATATCAATTTATTCCCATGACAAATGTGCTTCTGAAAAAACTTGATGAATCACCAGACTCAAAACGGCCCCAGGCCACAAAATTTTTCCCGTTTCTCGCCCTTAACCGTGACTATATCGATGGTTTTTCCATCCTCTTTAAGGGCACCCGCTTAAGGGCCTAAGGAGACCTGTCCCGCCCCATAAAGACCATGCATATTATAAATTACAAAACCCTAGAGGAGATGTTTCTCGGCAAGACCGACAAGGTCGAATTGCTGATAGACGCCCTTAAAGAAAGGCTGCCGGAATGGCTAACCGAGGTTGAGGAGGCCCAGGCATCAAAAGATGCTGAGGCCACCCGTAATATTTGTCATCGCATTCGTGGCGCTGCCGGCACTATCACCGCTGAAAAGCTCGAAAATGCCGCTATGAAATTAGGCGATATCGCTAAGGAAAACCGGCCAGAGGAAATTACCACTGGTTATGAAAATCTTATAATGGCCATTAATGAACTTGATGACTATACCAAAAATGATTAGGTTCCCCCTTTCTGCCCTCCCCATGGATCGGCTGACGACCTGAGGTTTACCCTGTTGCCGCCATCTCCGCCAATATTGCCTTCAAGGCTGACGCAGAATGGGCTTTTTTAGGGAACTAATCGGCCAGACTAACCCTCTTTGAGTTTTACACCCC